>JANOWV010000240.1:0-3893 GCA_031418075.1 Actinomycetes bacterium | reverse complement strand
CAGCATCAGGGCGCCGCCGACGACCGCGCCGAGCACGAGGAGGTGCAGCTCCGGTTGGTAGGTCACGAGCCGCCCGAGCGTCTCGACAACACCCGTCAGTGTCGTGGCAGGGATCCAGTCGGAGGTCCCGCCGCGCGTCTGCGCGAGGAACGACGGGCCCCACACCACGGCCCACGCGACAAGCCCGGCCGCGAGCGCGCCGCGCCATCGCCACGCCTCTCGGTCGGTCCGTCGGCCGGCGGCAGCCAGGAGCCCGACGCCCAGCAGGAACATCGATACATGGGTGAGGAGGCCGACGAACACCAGGGCACCGATCGCCTGTGCGTGCCACCGACGAGGGCGTCGAATCCAGGTATCGACGACGACGGCCGCCGCGACGCCGACGAGCTCCATCTCCGCGTACATCCGGGCTTCGCGTCCGTGTGTCAGCTGGAACGCGCTCACCGCCATCAGCCCGGTCGCCACCAGGCCGACCAGTCCCCGGTTCCGCATCCACCACGCGAACAACGCCACCGCGGCGATGGAGCACACCGACGACGGCAGGCGGAAGACGAGCTCATCGACGCCGAGACGAGCGAGCGGGAGGTGCAGCAGGTAGTCGAGTGGTGGGTGCGAGTCACGCACGCGCAGGTAGGCGAAGAGGTCGGGGATCGGAAGGCGTCCCGCCATGGCGGTGAACGACTCGTCGAACCCGAGCCGCGACTTGCCGAGCCCCCAGAGGCGGAGCACCCCACCCGCGACGACGAGCGCCACGAGTGCCGTTCGCGTCGACCTCGGCCGCGACGTCTGTTCGAACGACCATCCGCGTCGCCGCGGCCGTGCCCGTTGCACTCGCGCGTCGGTCATCGAGCGCAACGTATCGACAGGTGGGAATGCCGCCGGGCGGACTGAGGTAAAGCAATCGCAAAGAACTCCGGGCGACGGCGTGGTCCCCGAATTTCGGGCGTGAGGACCGAGGCCGCCCGGGGGAGACCCAGGGGGGTGGGTCGACCGGGCGGCCTCGGAGATCGGTCAGAAGGTCGGATCAGAGATCGCGCAGCACCGTCACCGCGGGGCGGCGGGCGCTGCGTACAGCAATCGCTCCCGCGATTCCGACTGCGCCGAGCGCGACTGCCGCCACCGTCGCGAGGTACCCCCACGGGACCGCGAGCACCGACGGGGGCGGGTCGAAGACCCCTGTGAGCACCTTCACGAGCATCTCCGCGAGCACCCAACCGCCCAGCGCGCCGAGCACCAGCCCGCCGATGGTGACGTAGGTGGCCTCGCTCCACACGAAGCTCCCGATCTGACGGGCCTTGGCCCCGAGTGCCGTCGCGATCGCGAACGTCCGTCGACGTTCGGTCGCGCCGAGGGCGAGGACGAGCCCGGTCGCCGCCGCCGCCAGCACCAGCGCGAAGCCGAGCTCGACGCGCGTCAGACCGGAGAGGTCGACAGACGTGAGGCTCGAGCCGATCACGCGACGCGAGGTCTCGAGATCAGTGACGGTCGCGGAGGTCCCCACCGTGGAACGGACCTTCGTGGCGACGGCCTTCGGAGAGGTTCCTGTCGTGTCCAGGAGGAAGGCGCCGACGGCATCGCTCCCGGTCTGTTGCGTGACGTAGGTCGCGTTGGCGACGAGGAAGCTGTCCCTGGGTGCGGTGGGGAACTCCTTCGCGATGCCGATGTAGTGGAAGACGACGTCGGTGTACTGCTTGGTCCGCCCGTCCTGGAGGCGGAGGGTGACCTGATCGTTCGGGTGGAGCTGGAAGTCCTTGACGGTCTCGTCGCTGACCAGGATGCCGTCGGCACGAGCCGAGAGCCGAGACATCAGCTCGGTAGCGGTACCACCCTGGAAGTAGGCGTCCTGGAGCTTCGTCGCGTCGACGATCGTCGAATGGTTCACGCCGTAGAGGTCCTGGAGGTCAGCACCGACGTAGGCGAAACGGTGTTGGATGGCTTCGACGCTGCGCACACCGGGGATCTTGGCCAACGCGGCTCCGGCGGAAGCAGGAACCGCGGTGCCCGGAGACTCGGTGACGGTGACGTCGGCTCCATTGCTGAGCCGCGCATCGACCTCGGCCTGCTGCTTGTACGTCGAGTTGAAGACCGCCGTGGACGCAGCGAACGCGACCGTCAGCGTGACCAGTGCCAGAGCGGTCGCGAGCATGCGACGTTGGCGCGACATCGAGGCGGCGACCGTCTTGCTCAGGCCTCCGGCGAACGGATGGATGACGCGGGCGAGGATGCCTCGCCCACGGGTGAGCACGGTGAACGCGACCCGCCATGCGAGCAGCCCGGCACCGACCCAGGCCAGGGCCGGACCCGCAAGTGCCCAGTAGCTCACGGAGATCGACGGCGTTCCTTCCGGCGCGAGGACGAGCTTGTAGCCGTTCCGGCTCGTGAGCCAGAAGACCACGGCCCCGACCGTGATCAGCACGAAGTCGGCCCCGAATCGCATCCATCGAGGCGCACCGGCACGACCGACCGTGCGCCGGGCGGCAGCGACCGTGAGGTTCCTGGCGTCGCGCCACGCCGGGAGCCCGATCGACAGTCCGGCGATACCGAGCCCGAAGAGTGCGGCACCCAGGCCCCAGACCACGGCAGTCGAAGTCGTGGCTCCGAAGTCGGCGGTGCCGAACGCAGCCTGCCCCACCATCGCGGCCGTCCCGAGCCCCACGATCGCCCCGACACCTCCCACGACGATCGCTTCGATGGCCCCGAGCCGGACGAGGTCGCGGGTGGTCGCGCCGCGGGTGCGGAGCAGGGCCTGCTCGCGGCGGCGACGGTCGGCACCGGATGCTGCGACGGCCGCCGTGAGGAGACCAGCGAGGACGGCCCCGGGGAAGCCGAGGAAGAGGAAGAGCACCTGTGCGTAGAGCGCGTCGGATCGGGCCGCCGACAGCGTCGATCCGAGGTTGTCGCCGACCAATCCGGTCCCAGCGAGGCGGACCTCGAGATTGCGTGCCGCACTGCTGACGCTGGTGTAGGCGGCAGCGGGATCGCCGGGGAGCTGATGGGTGCGCTGCACGTGGACCTGCGTCACCACGAGATCAGGGCGGACCAGCGCGAGCGGATCGAACAACTGGTGCCACTGGCTCGCGGGGACCAGCAACACGTTGTCGGGTGGCGCCTGGGGCTGCGCGCCGACGGGAGCCCCGACCTTCTGGAACAGCGTGTCGGCCTGCGGGAGGTCGACGACACCATCGATGCGCACGTTCACCGCGGGGAGGCCGGCCCGTCCGATCTGGACCACGTCACCGGGCGCGGCGTGCAGGTTGGCGGCGGTCTGCTGCGCGAGCAACACACCCGAGGACGATCCCGTCAGGTCGCGGATCTCGCCGGGGAACGTGCTGCGATAGCCATCGGGAAGTCCGAGGACCACGCCGGGTCCGGTCGTCTGGGTCGTGGCGCCGGTGACGGCGTCGAACCCGGTCGTCGTGCCGAACTCGACCGGGAGCGCAGTTTGCACACCCGGCGCAGCCGAAGTCGCCGCCAGCACAGCCGACGGGTCGGTGCCCGGTTGGGCCTCGACCTGCCAGTCCACGCTGACCGCTGACGCGGCGCGGGTCGTCATGGTTGCTTTTGACGAGGCGAGGAACGTTCCGATCGAGGCGAGCAACCCGACCGCGATGGCAACGCCCGCTGCCGTTGCTGCGAGGCGGCCGCCACGGCGGGCGATCAGGCCGCGGATCCAGGTCACTCCGAGCACGAGGACTCCTTGGTCGGGCGAGAAGCGTCGCCGAGGACCAGGCGGCCATCGGCCATCTGCCATCGTTCGGTCATCCGTGCCGCGAGGTCCTGATCGTGGCTGCTCACGACAAGCGCAGCCCCCTGGGCGACCGCGGCTTCGATGAGCACGTCGACCACCTGGGCGCCGGCGACCCGATCGAGCTGCCCCGTCGGCTCGTCGGCCA
>JANOWV010000239.1:0-13996 GCA_031418075.1 Actinomycetes bacterium | reverse complement strand
CGAGCTCTTCGACCTGGTCGTCGACTCGTGCCTCGAGGGGATCCGGAAACCCGACCCGGAGATCTATCGGCGGGCGCTCGACCGCCTGGGCGTCGAGGCGTCAGCCGCGGTGTTCCTCGACGACTTCGAGCAGAACGTGGTGGCGGCGCGCACGCTCGGGATGCATGGCATCGTCGTGGGTCCCGATCCGAGCGTCGCCCTCGCCGAGCTCGAAACCCTGATCGGCTGACTGCTACTCGGCGGTGCCACTCGCGGGCGCTTCGCCGGCCGCCAGGGCCTCGCCGTCGCCCTCAGCCGCCGCCGTCTCGGCTGCGGCCTTCTTCTCGGCCTCGATCTCGTCGGCGTACTTCCACGTCGACGGATCGTTGAGGTCTGCGGTCGGGGCGTACTCGATCACCGGCTCGGGCTCGAGCCCCTGACGCCGGGCGCGCTTGGCCGCCTGCTTCTCCTGTCGTGCGCGCTCCTTCTGGAGCTTCGCGAAGGTCGTCCGCTGTCGTCCCGCCATGCCGATCCCTTTCTCTGTGTCGCGTGTTGCCTGTCGTCGCGGTCGTCAGCCGCGCGGCGGACGAGCCCGCCCGCGCTCTCGACCACGCATCGATGCGTCGAGCACCACCTTGCGGAGACGCACGGACTGGGGCGTCACCTCGACGCACTCGTCGTCGGCGATGAACTCGAGCGACTGCTCGAGCGACAACGCCCGAGGAGGCACCAACCGCACCATCTCGTCCGCGGAGGATGCTCGATGGTTCGTGAGCTTCTTCTCTTTGGTGGGGTTCACGTCCATGTCCTCACCACGGGCGTTCTCCCCGACGACCATCCCCTCGTAGACCTCGATCCCGGGGCCGACGAAGAGCTGCCCGCGCTCTTGCAGGTTCATCAGAGCATAGGAGTTCGTGGGTCCCTTGCGGTCGGCGACCATGGACCCGGTGGGGCGAGCGCGCAGATCGCCGTGCCAGGGCTCGTAGCCCTCGAACACGTGGTGCAGGATCCCGGTGCCGCGGGTCTCGGTCATGAATTCGGTCCGGAACCCGACGAGGCCGCGAGCGGCCACGAGGTACTCCATCCGGACCCACCCCGTCCCGTGGTTGACCATCTGCTCGAGACGACCTTTGCGGAGGGCCAGCATCTGCGTGACCACGCCGAGGTAGTCCTCGGGCACGTCGATCGAGACGCGCTCGACGGGCTCGTGCACCTTGCCGTTCACCTCACGGGTGACGACCTCGGGCTTGCCGACCGTGAGCTCGAAGCCCTCGCGTCGCATCATCTCGACCAGGACCGCGAGCTGCAGCTCGCCGCGGCCCTGGACCTCCCAGGAGTCGGGTCGGTCGGTGGGCAGCACCCGCAGCGAGACGTTGCCGACGAGCTCGGTGTCGAGTCGGGTCTTGACCAGCCGCGCCGTGAGCTTGCTGCCCTCGGTGCCCGAGAGCGGCGACGTGTTGATCCCGATCGTCATCGACAGGCTCGGGTCGTCGACGTGGATCACGGGGAGCGGACGGGGGTCGTCGGGGTCGGCGAGCGTCTCGCCGATCGTGACCTCGGCGAGACCGGCGATCGCGACGATCTCCCCCGGGCCGGCCTCCGTCGCGTCGACGCGCTCGAGCGCCTCGGTGACGTACATCTCGGTGATGCGTACGTTCTCGATCGTGCCGTCGGCGCGACACCACGCGACCGGCGCACCCTTGCGGAGCACACCGTGTCGGATGCGGCACAGCGCGAGGCGACCGACGTACGGGGAAGCGTCCAGGTTCGTGACGAGCGCCTGGAGCGGATGCGCCTCGTCGTAGGTGGGGGCCGGGATGTGCTCGATGATGACCTCGAGCAGTGCCTTGAGCCCGCCCTCACCCGCCGGGTCGACGCGCTGGAGGTCGGGGTCCGCGGCGTCCATCGAGGCGCGACCGGTCCGGGCGTTGCAGAACACGATCGGGAAGGCGATCTGGTGCTCGTCGGCGTCGAGGTCGAGGAAGAGCTCCTCCACCTCGTGGACGACCTCGTCGACGCGGGCGTCGGGGCGATCGACCTTGTTGACGACGAGGATCACCGGCAGCCGGGCTTCGAGCGCCTTGCGGAGCACGAACCGGGTCTGGGGGAGCGGGCCCTCGCTCGCGTCGACGAGAAGGAGGACCCCGTCGACCATCGTGAGGCCGCGCTCGACCTCGCCGCCGAAGTCGGCGTGGCCGGGCGTGTCGACGATGTTGAGCTTCACGCCCTCGTAGCGGACCGCGGTGTTCTTGGCGAGGATCGTGATGCCCTTCTCGCGTTCGAGGTCCATCGAGTCCATGACTCGGTCCTCCACCGCCTGGTGCGCGCTGAACGCACCGGTCTGACGCAGCATGGCGTCGACGAGGGTGGTCTTGCCGTGGTCGACGTGGGCAACAATCGCCACGTTTCGGAGATCTGAGCGCGCGGACACCGCAGGCCTTTCCATTTCAGGAGCGGGGAAAGCCATTGTACCGCCTCGGGCGGACGGCTCCCCGACCGTGGAAACGCCCCGTTTCGGGCGCTCACACGCCGGATCAGAGGCTGCGGAGCAGCTCCCGGGTGCGGGCCTGCTCGTCCTTCGACCCGAACTCGTTGGCCATGAAGTCGGTGGTGCCCACCTCGGCGAGGCGGGCGATCTGGGCCCGGACCTCCTCCTCGGAGCCGACGATGGCGACGTCGGCCGGCCCGTCGGCACCCTCCCGGTCGAGCATCGCCCGGTACGACGGAAGCGTCCCGTAGATGGAGAAGTTCCGCGCCGCGCGCTCGCGGGCGGCCGGGACGTCGTCGGTGACACAGATCGGCAGGCCGCAGACCACCCTGGGAGCCGGCCGACCCTCGGCCTCGGCGGCCGCCGTGATCGTGGGGACCACATGCGACTCGAGCGTGGCCGGACCCGTCATCCAGGTGATCGTGCCGTCGGCCACCCGTCCGGCAAGCTCGAGCATCTTGGGTCCGAGCGCGGCGACGAGCACCGGGCACGGCGACGAGCCTGTCACGGCGATGCCAGCGTGCCCGGACAGGGTCTCGCCGTCGAAGGACGCCGCGCCGGTGTGCACGATCGGGAGGAGGATCTCGAGGTACTCACGCATGTGTCGCAGGGGCTTGTCGAAGGAGTATCCGAACATCCCCTCGATCACGAGCTGATGCGACAGGCCGATGCCGAGCACGAGGCGACCGCCGCTGATCGCCTGGGTGGTCAACGCCTGCGCGCCGAGCATCACCGGATGACGGGGGTACGTCGGGATGACGGCGGTGCCGAGCTCGATCCCCGGCACCTCGCGACCCACGACCGCGAGCGTGGTGAGCGCGTCGGGACCGAAGACCTGAGGCAACCAGTACGAAGGGAAACCTTCGTCGGCCACTTCACGGGCGGCACCCACGATCTGGTCGATCGACCCGTTGCCGGCGACTCCCCCGAAGATCCCGATCCGCATGCTGCTCCTCCTGGTCGTCGCACTGGTGGCCGCATCCGGTGGCCGCATGTGGGCTGGTGGTCGCGTCCTCGCCCGAGCGTAGGGGGTGCCCCGCGGGGATGCTCCGGACGGCCGGCGCTGCTCGGTAGATTCACGTCCGATGACGCCACCCGAGGTCCAGCTCTCGAAGCGGTTCTTCCGGGCGACCGAGTGGGCCGCGGCCCGGCACGAGGTTCCCGGTCAGGGCGGGCGACCATCGCTCGGGCAGGTGCTCGGGATCGCATCCCTCGTGCTCGAGGACGGTGGGACCGAGCGCGAGGCGATCGCGGCGATGGTGCTCGATGCACTCGGCGACGACGACCTTGGCTTCGACGAGCTGCGTGAGCAGTTCGGGAAGAAGGTCGCGCGGCTCGTGCTCCGATGTCGCGACGACCGCGAGGTCGGCGGCGACACACGGATGGAACGGCTCGAGCACGAAGACGACGAGTCGATGCGTCGGCTGCTTGCATCGGACACGGTGCGAGAGCTGCGGGCCCTCGTGGCCGACGTACGACGCACGGGAAGCGTGGCGTTCGCCCGCTTCGCGGTGCCACCCGGCGAGCAGCTGGACCGGTACCAGGCGATGGTACAGGTGTTCACGCGCCACGACCCACGCGGGACGCTCACCGAAGAGGTGCGTCACACCCTCGGCGAGCTGCGAAGGATCGCAGAGCTCGATGCCGCGACCGCCGCGTGGCAGGTCGCGCACACCGACGCCGCGTAGCGGCCGGGCCGAAGCCCGGCCGCTCACACGACTGACTCGCTCAGATGACCCTCACGTTGCGGGCTTCGTCGCCCTTGCGACCGGGTCCGACCTCGAACTCGACGCGCTGGCCCTCTTCGAGGGACTTGTATCCGGTGCCCTCGATTGCCGAGAAGTGCACGAACACGTCGTCACCACCCTCGCGGGAGATGAAGCCGAATCCCTTCTCGGCGTTGAACCACTTGACAGTGCCTTGCGTCATTGTGTTGCTCCTCTAGTGCTTGTCTTGTTGCTGAGACGGCTCCCGCGGTCGCATCGTGCAGGGTTGCGGGAGGTGTTGCTCCTCGGCACGTTCCACTCACGTGGGCGTGCCGCGGTCGGGTGCAGCGAGCGTCGGCGACCGTCGGCATGGGCCGACGGGCGCGCGACAGGCTTAGAGCCGCAGGAAGAAGGTCGGGGGGATCGAGGTGACACGGGTCGTGAGCTCGCTCCAGCGAGGGTGGGGACACGGGGTCGGACGAGCCTCGTGGCGCTGACCCTTCGGCTGCGGCTGGATGCCGCGGATTCGAAAGAAGTGCGAAGAGAGCCGTGGTGCCCGGTTTCGATGTGACCCCCCCAGCGTACCAGTGCTCGGGCCCCACGCCACACCGGAGCCGACCTCATTCCCTCGACGCGGCGTCGCGCAGCTCGAAGTACCAGTCCAGGACCGGGTCGCCGGCAGCCGAGCCCGGGGCCGGGGCCGGGGCCGGAGTGACAGATCCGTCGGTTCCTTCGACCGTCGCGGCGGCTGTCGCCGGCGAGCTCGGCCAGTTGAACCAACCGGTCTCGAGGATCGACTGCGCGAACGCCACGTCGCCGCGCACCCCGGCGGCCGTGCCCTCGTCGAGGAACAGCTGCGCCATCTGGACGGGCGTGATCTCCGGTCGCCACCCCGCGCACCGGCCGACGGCGCAGATCTGGTTCGCCATCTGCACGGCCGTGAGCTCCGCCGGACCCACGATCGTGTACGTGTTCACGTCGACGGCAGAGCGCGAGGCACCCGCGCGCATCTCGTTGTAGATCCGCAGGACGCCGGCCGTCCCGTAGGCCGGGTTCGGCGCCCACTTGCCTCCGAGCGCAGCCCATGTCGGGGCCGCGCCGTGGTACGGGAACGAGAGGAACGCGGCCTCGTCGTAGAACGGGCGCGGCTCGAACGGATTGCCGAGCGTCGAAGGTGTCGAGGCCCCGTCGGCGTAGTTGCGCAGGTGCTGCATCTGGGCCCGGACCCCCTGCGTCGGGGTGTCCTTGCACATGAAGCGGGTGCTGCCGTTGTAGGCCCCGAGACCGGCGTAGTTGTGATCGGCGGCCACGACGTAGCCCCGCCACGGGTTGCACACGCGGGCCGTGGCCCCGGGGGGCGCAGACGGAGCCGCCGGGGTGCACGCCGCGAGGAGCGCGGCACTCGCGAGGAAGGCGGCGATGGCAACGGAACGAGGACGGTGCATGCGCAGAGGAGCGCAGGTTACCGCCGGACCCCTACCATCGACCTGACGCGGCCCGGGCCTGCGCCCCGCCACCCCACGACACGCCTCGATCCGGAAGGATCCGCCCCATGAACGTCGATGATCTCGGATACCGGCCGTTCGATGCCGACAACCACTACTACGAGGCGCTCGACGCCTTCACCCGCCATCTGGACCCTGCACTCGGGCCGCGGATCGTGCAATGGAGCGAGATCGACGGTCGCCGCTACCACGTGATCGGTGGCAAGGTCAGCCGCGCCGTCGTCAACCCGACGTTCGACCCGATCGCCAAGGCCGGCGCGATGCACGACTACTTCCGCGGCAACCCCGACGGCAAGAACCCGATGGAGTTCCTCCGCGAGCGCGAGCCGATCCGCCCCGAGTACCGCGACCGAGACGCACGCCTGGCGGTGATGGACGAGCAAGGCATCGAAGCGGTGTGGCTGTTCCCCACGCTCGGGATCCTCTACGAGGAGCTCCTCAAGCACGACATCGAGGGTGTGACCCTCATGTTCAGCGCCTTCAACCGCTGGCTCCAGGACGACTGGGGCTGCAACTACCAGGACCGGATCTTCGCGGCGCCGTCGCTCTCGCTCTGCGACCCCGACTGGGCGATCCGCGAGCTGGAGTGGGCACTCGAGCACGATGCCCGTACGGTCGTGCTGCGCCCCGCGGCACCCCTCACCGCCGTCGGACAACGCAGCCCGGGCGACCCGATCTTCGACGGGTTCTGGGCCCGGGTGAACGAAGCCGGGATCACCGTGGTGGTGCACGCGGGTGACAGTGGGTACTCCAGCCAGGGCTACGCCGACGATGCCTTCAGCGCAGCGTTCGGCGCCGGGGCCGGGCGGCCGTCGATCCGCATGTTCGCGATCGAGCGCGCGGCCTACGACTTCCTCATCTCCCTCGTCTTCGACAAGCTGTTCGACCGGTTCCCCAACCTGCGGATCGCGTCGGTCGAGAACGGCTCCGGCTTCCTCCCCGACCTCTTCCGAAAGCTCGAGTCCACCTCGCACAAGCTCATGGGGTACTTCTCCGAGGATCCGGCCGAGACGTTCCGACGCCACGTGTGGATCAACCCGTTCTGGGAGGACGACGTCTACGAGATCGTCGACCTCATGGGTGCCGATCGGGTCATCTTCGGCTCCGACTGGCCCCACATCGAGGGGATGCCCCAACCCCTCGACTACGTCAACGAGGTCAAGGAGCTGAACGACACCGACCGCCGCCTCGTCCTCCGAGAGAACGCTGTCGCGCTCAACGAACGTCGACCCATCTGACGTGGCCCGCTCTCGCACTACCACCCCGCCGGGCGCCACCTTCCGTCGCCGCATCGTCTCGGTGCCGATGATCCCCCTCGGGGGAATCGTCTTGCTCGTGCTACTCCCCGTCTGGCTTCCGATCATGCTCGTCATCGATCTCGTCACCGCACCCAGACGACTCCCGCGGACTCGGTTGCTCCTCTTCGGGCTGTGCTGGTTCTGGCTCGAGACGGGGGCGCTCCTGCGCATCGGGTTCGTGTGTGCCACCGGCGGTGCCGACAACTACGAGCGGATGACCGGCGCACAACGGTGGTGGGCGACCAACCTGCTGCGCGCGCTGCGGGTGACCGCAGGGATGCGCGTCCAGGTCGAGGGAGCCGAAGCGATCGCACCCGGTCGGGCGATCGTGATGGCTCGCCACGCTTGCCTCGCCGACTCGCTCGTCACTGCATGGTCCATCGTCGGCAACGCACACCTGCGCGTGCGCTTCGTGCTCAAGCGGGAACTGCTGTCGGACCCGTGCCTCGACATCGCAGGGAACCGGCTGCAGAACCATTTCCTCGACCGCCACGCCACCGACTCCGGTCCCGAGCTCGACGCGCTGCGCGAGATGACCGTCGGGCTCGGCACCGACGAGTGCGGCGCGATCTACCCCGAGGGGACGCGCGCCAACCCGAAGAAGCGCGCCCGCGCGCTCGAGAAGATCGGTGAGCGCGACCCGGCGCGGGCCCAGCGCCTGGCCGGGCTCCGGCACCTCATCCCACCCCGCCCGGCGGGCGCGCTGGCGATGCTGGAAGGCGCGCCCGATGCCGACGTGGTGCTCGCGTGGCACATCGGCTTCGACGGGATGGACACCTTCCCCGGGATCCTGGCCGGCGTGCCGCCGCTGTTCGTCGGCAAGACGATCCGATTCGTCGCCCGGCGCATCCCACGGTCCGAAGTCCCGTCGGGCGAGGCGTTCACGGTCTGGCTCGACGAACAGTGGGTCTTGCTCGACGCCGAAGTCGACGCCGCGCTCTCGGCCGCTTCCGCGTGAGCGACGCCGCCACCGCGCTGGTCGTCGCGGCGACGGTCGTCGTCGTACTCATGGTGCTGGTGTGGGTCGCGAGCGTGGCACTGCGCGACGCCTCGATCGTCGACCCGATCTGGGGCCTCGGATTCGTCCTCGTGGCGTGGGGGGTGCGACTCGCCGTCGACGGGAGCTCCACCCGGCAGTGGGTCCTCGTCGCGCTCGTCTCGGCCTGGGGCCTTCGCCTCTCGGGCTACCTCGCGTGGCGCAACCTCGGCGGCGGCGAGGACTTCCGCTACCAGGCGATGCGGCGCCACTGGGGCCAGCGGTTCTGGTGGGTGAGCCTCTTCACCGTCTTCGGGCTCCAGGGACTCCTCATGTGGACGGTCTCGCTGCCCGTACAGCTCGGGCAGGTCCCCGACGACCCCGGTCTCGGCGTCCTCGCCGTCTTCGGCATCGTGGTCTGGGCGGTCGGCCTCGCCTTCGAGTCGGTCGGCGACCTCCAGCTCGTCCGCTTCAAGGCCGACCCGGCCAATGCCGGCATGGTCATGGACCGGGGTCTGTGGCGCTACACGCGCCATCCCAACTACTTCGGTGACGCGTGCGTGTGGTGGGGCATCGCGCTCGTCGCGGCCGAGAGCGGGCTCGGAGCGATCGGGATCGTCGGCGCCGTCGTGATGACGGTGCTGCTGCGACGCGTCTCGGGCGTCACCCTGCTCGAGAAGTCGCTGGTGAAGCGTCGCCCCGGGTACGAGGACTACGTCGCTCGCACGAGCCCGTTCGTACCCCGGCGCCCGCGGAGCTCGGGTCCTGCGTCGATCACCTCGCCATAGGCGGGTGGGCACCGCAACACGACCAGGGCGAAGGGGCGGGAACGCATCGGGTCGGCGAGGTGTTGCATCCCTGCAGACCCCAGAAGTTGCATCCCCGCACGCCGAGGACGAGGGGCATCGCATGAAGATCCCGAACACGAAGGCAAAGAGCATCGCGCGCGATGTCATGGACGCGACCGCGCTCGTCGCGAGCGACCTCGCCCGACCGCTGCGCTCCCTCACCGACAGGGGCCGCGTCGCCGGCGGTGCAGCCGCAGCACGCGTGCGCGACGCGACCACGACCGCGCTGAGGTCGCTGCCGCGCGAAGCCCTCCCCGAGATCGGCAAGTCGCTCTACGCGCTGCGCAAGATCCGGACCCCGGCCCAGGCCGCCGCGGTCGTGGAGACCGAGACGGAACGTCTCCTCACGATCGTCACACCGATCCTCGTCGCGCACCCACTTCCCGTCCACCGCGACGCGAGCGCCAAGGCGATCCTCGCGACCGCGGGCGGGCTCGCGGCCGCAGGCGAAGAGGCCGAGGCACTCGTCGCGCTGGTGTCGGCAGGGACGACAGTCCCCGTGACGCTTCCGGTCGTCATCGGAGCGAACCTCGTCGCCTTGTCGGTCGAGATCTACGTCGCGGCATCGCTGCGGGTCCACGACCTCGAGGCCGCGGGCATCGAGCCCGATCCCCAGCAGGTGGCGAGCGACGTCATCGCCGCGATGACCGGCTCGACCACGCCAGGAACCGGCGGCGTCTCGCGCCACGTCACGCGGGCGACGGTCAAGAAGGTCACGGCCCGGCTGCTCGCGCGGTGGGGCGCAGGCATCGTTCCGGTTGCCGGTGTCGCGTACTCGGGGTGGGACGCGCAGCGCACGGTGGCCGCGGTCCGGGCGCTGCCGATCCCGAGCGGTGACGCCACGATCGACGTCACCTCGACCGATACCGGGTCGATCGATACCCGGTCGATCGATACAGGGTCGACGCCGGGCTACCCCGCTCTTCCGAGCTGACGGGCAAGCGCGGCGAACACGAGCTCCGGCACGTTCACACTCGGCGCCGCGTTCACGAGCACGACGATCGTCGCGTCATCGACCGGGTCGTGGAACGCGGCCGCCTGGTACCCGAGCCCCTGGCCGGTGTGCCCCCACCACCCGTCGATCTCCCCGATCCCGAGTCCGTAACGGTCGTACACCGGCCCATCGGTCGCCACCCGGGCGGCCGCGATCCGCTGCCATTGCGTCGACTTCTCGAGCAAGCTGCCGGCCGCGAGCGATTCGACCCAGACGCGCAGATCGTCGACCGTCGACGTGATGCCACCCGCCGCAGAGAAAGCGCTCGTGTCGACATCGACGCGCGTCGTCTCCCCGGTGTCTGGGTCGACGTCGTAGGAGAGCGCGTGCGGTTCGGGGATCGGATCACCCGGCGCGTAGCTCGTGTCGTTCAGCTTCAGGGGACGCAGCACGAGCTGGCGGAGCGCGTCTCCGAAGGGCTTCCCTGTCACGGCCTCCACCACCATCCCGAGCAGGATCGTGTTCGCGTTCGTGTACGAGTACTGCGTGCCCGGTGCGAACTTCACCGGGAGAGCGAACGCCGCGTCCACGAGCTCGCGATCGGTCCAGACGCGTGCCGGGTCGTCACCGAGCGCGGCACGTACTGCGGGCGAGTCGGTGTAGTCGGGAAGTCCGCTGGTCATCGCGGCCAGCTCGCGGAGCGTGATCACCTCGCCGCCCGGGACGCCGGGGACGTAGTCGGAGACCGGGTCGTCGAGCCCGACGTCGCCACGGTCGACCAACCGGAGCAGCGCGGTGACGGTGAACGACTTGCTCACACTGCGGATGCCGAAGCGGTCGCTGCGCCGCACCGACCGCTTCGCGTTGACGTTCGCGTACCCGCGGGTGAGGACCCACTCACCTTCCGGCGTGAACACCCCCACCACCGCCCCCGGGATCTCGTACTCCTCGAGGATCCGCGACGCGATCCGGGAGAACCGGCTCCGCTGCGCCGGGTCGATCCCCGCCGGTCGATTCGTGGTGGTCGTCGTCGAGCCCGGCGTGCTGGAAGTGGTCGTGGACGTGGACGTGGTCGACGACTGCTTCCGCTTCCCCGAGGTCGTGGTGGTCCCGTCGGACTGGGCGCCCGCCGTGACGGGGAACAGCCCGCCGACGACGAGCACGGAGGTCGCGACGACGGCGATCCGGCGACCTCTCCCCTGGCGACCTTTCCCCGGGCGAGTGCGCATCGGGCCAACCTACCGGTCGACGTTGAGCTCGGTGATGTCCATCGGACGGTTCGCGCGCGCGTGCGCAGCGGCGAGCGCCGGCGATGCGCCGAGGGCCCAGCGCAGGGTGCCGAGCAGCGCCCTCGTGGCAGGGCGGACACCGAGCGGCCCGGCCACCGGTGGCACCATGAGACGCAGCTCGCGTTGCGCCGACCACGGCAGGAGCTCCACCGCGGCCGCGGCGATGAGCCCATAGGTGGGACGCGCCGCAAGCGGAAGCGGCGGTGCGAGCAGGAACCGCAAGGCCTCGCGCGTCTGGCGAGTCGCGTGCAGCGAGTAGGAGTCGAGCACCGACCGCAGCTCAGCGGTGCTCGTCGGCACCGGGTCGGCGCCAAAGGCGCGGGCGACCACAGCCATCTCGTCGACGTAGCGATCCGCATCGGCAGCATCGAGCCCCGGTCCGTAACGGCAGTACGCCGCGAGGAAGCTGTCGACCTCCGTCGCGTGCACCCACGCCAAGAGGTCGGGTCGGTCAGCCGAATAGGTGCGACCGTCGGGCGCCGTGCCGCGCACGTGCCGGTGGACGCGCTGCACCACCGCGACCGCGGCCTCGGCCTCGGCACTCGTGCCGTAGGTGGTGGCGGCGACGAACTGGGCGGTGCGACGGAGCCGCCCCCACGGATCCTTCCTGTAGTCCGAGTGGTCGGCCACGCCGGCCATCGCGAGTGGATGGAGCGTCTGGTAGAGGAGCGCGCGCAGGCCGCCGGTGACGGTCGAGAGGTCGGCGTGCACCCGCCAGGCAACGGAGTCGGGACCGAACCAGCCGACGTCGCCATGCGCCCCGACCGTCGGGCCGGCCGGGTCTTCGGAGAGTCGGAGCCGGACCGAGCGGGCGACGCCGCCACGCACCGCGCTGGTGGCGTCGCTGACGACGTCGGAGACGGTGCCGGCGAGCGCCTCAGCGAACGCCCAGGGGATCGTGGCGATGGCCATGCACCATCATCGCGGGCCGGGAGGCGTCAGGCGGAACCGCGCCTACCCTGCTCGCATGCCGGGCTGGAGCTTTGCCGCGACCTGGGAAGGCATCGCCGGCGAGGTTCCCGAGCGCGACGCGATCATCTGCGGGAGTCGGCGCGTCTCCTGGGCCGCGTTCGAAGACCGGTCCGGGCGTCTGGCCAGCCACCTCTGGACCGAAGGCGTTCGTCCCGGCGACAAAGTCGCCATCGACGCGACGAACCGGCCCGAGTACCTCGAAGCGTTCTTCGCGGCGCTGCGCATCGGTGCCGCACCGGTGAACGTGAACTACCGCTACGTCGCCGACGAGGTCCGCTACGTGCTCGAGAACAGCGGAGCACGGGCGCTCATCCACGACCCCGAGTTCGCCACGGCGGCCGTCGACGCGGTCACGCACCTCGGCTCGTCCAAACACGACCAGGCGGTGGCAGTCCTCGAGACAGGCACCGACTACGAGGCCGCGCTCGCGGCAGCCGATCCGACCGGGCCGTGGCACGACCGCGCCCCCGACGGCGACGACCTCCTCCTCCTCTACACCGGCGGCACCACCGGAATGCCCAAGGGCGTGATGTGGCGCAACGACGACCTCTACCGCGCCCTCTGGCAGATGGGCCGGCCGAACTCCGAACCGCCCGACCCGATCGCGGCGGTACGCGCCGGGAAACAGACCGGTACCTGTCTCCCCGCGTGTCCGCTGATGCACGGGACCGGCCTGTTCATCACGCTCTCGACCCTCGCGGGTGGCGGCACGGTCGTGCTCATCGACCGGATCGGACTCGACCCGGCGCTGCTCTGGGACGAGGTGGTCGCCAACGATGTCGCGGTGCTCACCATCGTGGGCGACGTCTTCGCGCGGCCGCTCTTGGAGGAGCTCGAGCAGGACCCCGACCGCTGGGACCTCAGCGCGCTCCGGGCGATCACGTCATCGGGCGTCACCTGGAGCCCCGACGTGAAGGCAGGCCTGCTCGCCCACGCGCCGCACCTCACCCTCATCGACTCGCTCGGCGCATCCGAAGGCCTGATGTCGCGCACCGCGACCCGCGCCGACAGCGACATCCAACCCGCGCGCTTCGCAGTCTCCGAGCGCGTCGCGGTGCTGTCCGAAGCGACCGGTGCCCCGGTGACACCCGGGAGCGACGACGTCGGACTCGTCGCGGTGACCGGTCCGATCCCCCTCGGGTACCACGGCGACGAAGAGAAGACCGCGGCCACGTTCCGCGTGGTGGGTGGCATCCGCTACTCGATCCCCGGCGACTACGCGACTGTCGATGCCGACGGCACGATCCGGCTCCTCGGTCGAGGCTCGGCGTGCATCAACACCGGTGGCGAGAAGGTGTACCCGGAGGAGGTCGAGCTGCTGCTGCGGGAGCACGCGGGGGTCGGCGACTGCCTCGTCGTCGGCGTGCCCGACGATCGGTTCGGTGAGGTCGTCGTCGCGCTCGTGGTGCCCGACGCGAAAGCCGACGCGGCGACGCTGCCCGATGAGCTCACGGCGTCGTGTCGCGGCCGACTCTCCGGATACAAGCGACCGCGCCATGTGGTGCTGCTCGACACGCTCAACCGCTCGGCCGCGGGGAAAGCCGACTACCGACGCCTACGTGAAGTTGCGCTGGAGCGCGTCATCGCCTGACCGATGGCTTCTGGGGGCGGGCGGCAGGCGCGCCACAATGGAGTGCAGGATGATCTTCACGCAGTACTACCTCGACTGCCTCTCGCACGCGTCGTACCTCGTGGGCGACGAGAAGAGCGGTCGGGCAGTCGTCGTCGATCCCCAGCGCGACGTCTCCCAGTACATCGCTGACGCCGCGGCCCGAGGGCTCACGATCGAGCGCGTCCTCGAGACGCACGTCCACGCCGACTTCCTGTCCGGCCATCTCGAGCTCGCAGAGCAGACCGGCGCGGTGATCTCCTACGGCGACGCGGTCACCGGCATCGGGTTCGACTACGAGCCGCTCGTCGACGACACCCGACTCTCGCTCGGCGACGTCACACTCGAGATCCGTGCCACCCCGGGCCACACCCCGGAGTCGATCAGCATCG
>JANOWV010000238.1:0-1631 GCA_031418075.1 Actinomycetes bacterium | reverse complement strand
CGTCGCGGACGTGGTGGCGCGCGCCACGGGAGCGCCGCCGCGGGCCGGGCACCCCGCGGGTCGCGATCTTCTGGTTCCGGACGAGGCGCTTCCCGAGCGCCCGAGACCCGGCCGACCGATCCGCGCCGAACCGGTCGCGGGCCGATCCACCGTCGTCCGATCGACCCCGGTCGACCCCCACCGAGAAGAGGAAGCGCATGAGCACCCCCGATCCCGGCTCGCGCGAAACCAGCTCGGACGAGCCGGTCGCATCAGCACCCGATGCCCCCGAGCCCGGTGCGACCGACCGCGGCCTCCTCGGGTCGATACGGGCCGAGCCGAGCCTGGTCCGCCGCGACCTCGCGGCCTACGGTGCCGACGCGCCCGTCGCGGTCGACCGTCTCGCCAAGGCCGCCGGCGCGTTCGCGCTCACGATGGTCGTCGGTGCGTTCGCTCGTTCGGTCGTCGTCATGGCCATCGCCTTGTTCGCGAGCTTCGCGGCCGGAGTCCTCGCACTGGCGTTCGTGTGGTCGAGCAGAGTCGGCAAGCTGCATGAGCGGGTTGTGATCATCGACAGGCTCGGGCTCACCGGCGACGACCGGGTGCTCGACGTCGGATGTGGACGCGGGCTTCTCACCGTCGAGGCCGCCCGTCGTCTCGGCGCGGGCGTCGCGATCGGCGTCGATCTCTCGCGAGAGCACGACGATCCGAGCGCGGTGCCGGCCGTGCTCTGGGACAACGCGGCGATCGAAGGCGTCGATGATCGGGTCGAGGTCGCGGTCGGCGACGCGCGCGCTCTGCCGGTGCCGGACGCATCCTTCGATGTCGTCGTCTCGGCGTCGACGCTCCGCGGGCTCCCGGACGCAGCATCGCGTGCGCAGGCGATCGGTGAAGCCGCGCGGGCGCTGCGGCCCGGGGGGCGCCTCACCCTCGTCGACACCCGCTACACGAGGGCGTACGAGGCCGCACTCCGATCGCGGGGGTGGCAGGCGACGCGGTCGAAGCGGAGCTGGGGCATGTTCCCTCCGGTGCGGACGGTCACCGCGACCCGGCCCACGAGCTGAGCACGTCGGGGAACTCCCACAGCGAGGCCAGTACGTAGTCGGCGCCGGCGGCACGGAGCTCGTCGGCGCCGTGCGGTCCGGTGGTCACACCGACGGCCAGTGCATCCGCGGCGAGCGCGCCGGCGATGTCCGACGGGGTGTCGCCCACGTAGATCGCAGCCGACTCCTCGGCGAGGGTCGTGCCCTTCTCCAGTCCGTGTCGCCACCCGTAGACCCGGTCGACGACGACACCGACGTGGGTCAGGCACGCGTGGGCGTTCGGCTCGAACTTCGCGGTCACCACGATCGTGCGGCCCCCGGTACAGGTGACGGCATCGACGGCTTCCGCCGCGCCGGGGAGCAGCGAGGTGCCGACGATCCCGATCTCCCCGTACAGCACGCGGTACCGGTCGGCCGCCGCATCGACGACGTCAGGGGGCAGCCAGTTGGCGAGCTCGTCCTCGAGCTTGGGACCGAGGCGCCCCACGACGACGTCGGCGTCGATGAACGTCCCGTACTCACGGGCGAGGGCACACGTCGCAGCGTGGATGCCCGGTCGGGAGTCGACGAGGGTCATGTCGAGGTCGAACCATAACAACGCAGCTTCCG
>JANOWV010000237.1:0-2726 GCA_031418075.1 Actinomycetes bacterium | reverse complement strand
GACAAGGCGACGCTCCTCGTCGACGGTGAGCGCCTCGCGGATCGCCTCGCACGAGTGCTGGTCGAACAGTGCGAACCGGTCCTGGAGATCGGACCGGGGTACACCAGCGTGCCCGCGGTGCGCGAGGAGCCGCCTGGTCGGGGACCGCTTGCCGCCGTCGCAGCCGGCGCGTCAGCCCTCGCAGACGAGGGGACGCTCGGTGCGACGATCGTGCTCGCGGTCGACCTTCCCGGCGTGACGAAGTCGATGGTGCGGTGGCTCTGCGAACATCCGTCGACGGACAGTGTCATCCCGATGGTGGATGGCGTCGCGCAGGTGCTGTGCGCGCGCTACTCCGCAGAAGCGCTCCTCGCGTCGATGCGGCTCGTCGACGAAGGAGCGCGCTCGATGCACGCGCTCCTCGATGTGGTCTCGGTGCACGAAGCGGGTCCCGATGAGTGGAGGTCGGTGGCGAGCGCGGTGGCGTTCGCCGACGTGGACTCGCGCGCCGACGCGGCCGCGGCCGGCATCGAGCTGCCCCGGTAGCCTGACGATTCGTGCCCCAGCGTTCGATCGACCCCGTGTCGGGGACTCCCGCACGACGACCGGTCACCGCGGTGCGGGTCACGACACTCGAGGGGCCGCGGGCGCACGAGCACCCGGATCGCGTGGTCACCGAGGAGCCCATGGAGATCCGCCTCCAGGCGCCAGGGCAGGAGCCGGAACCGCTCGCCGTCACGATGCGCACGCCCGGCAACGACTTCGAGCTCGCAGTGGGGTTCTGCACCACCGAGGGGATCCTTCCCGGGCTTGCGACCCTGGCCGAAGTCGCGTACTGCGTCGGCGACGAAGGTGCGCAGCACTACAACGTGGTGACCCTGCGTCTGCGCCGTGAGGTCGACCTCGGTCCGGCCCGGCGGTTCGTGTCCAACGCGAGCTGCGGGCTCTGCGGGAAGACCGCGCTCGACGACGTGGCCGTCGCGACGACTCCCGTCCCCGATGGCCCCGTCGTAGCCCGGTCGGTGCTCGCGGGCCTCGGCGCCACGCTGCGATCTTCTCAGCAGGTCTTCGACGAGACAGGTGGGGTGCACGCGTCGGCGTTGTTCGACTGCGACGGGAACCTCGAGGTGCTCCGCGAGGATGTGGGGCGCCACAACGCCCTCGACAAGGTCATCGGCCACGAGGTTCTCGCGGATCGCCTCCCCCTGCATGACCGCGTCCTGCTCGTGTCGGGCCGGATCAGCTTCGAGATCGTGCAGAAGGCTGCCGTGGCCGGCATCCCGATCCTGTGTGCGGTGTCGGCGCCGTCGAGCCTCGCGGTGGCGGCGGCGCGGCGGCTGAACCAGACGCTGGTCGGGTTCCTGCGCGACGACCGTGCCAACATCTACACGGGCGTCGAACGCGTCGACGTCGACGCGTAGCGACGATGGCCTGGCCCGGTTCCGCCCGTGTGAAGTCGCCGCGTCGGACGCGCCGCGCCTTGTGGGTCGGGTGGAAGCCCTACGGGGTCGGGGAGACCCGCCCGAACGCCTATAAGGAGATCGTCCGGACCCTCTGGCAGAACCGGCGAAACCTGCCGTACGCCTGGCGGATCCTCCGCAAGGGGGTGTGCGATGGTTGTGCACTCGGGGTGGCGGGCTTCCACGACTGGACCCTCTCTGGCGTGCACCTCTGCACTACCCGCCTTGCATTGCTGCGGGTCAACACGATGCGCGCGCTCGACCCCGACTGTCTCGGCGATGTCGGACACCTGCGCACGCTCACGAGCGCGCCACTGCGTGATCTCGGTCGGCTCCCGTACCCCATGCTGCGCCGCGCTGGTGACCCCGGGTTCACACGCGTCGGATGGGACGAAGCGCTCGACGTCGCGGCCGATGCAATCCGTGCGACAACTCCCGACCGGCTCGCCCTCTACCTCACCGCGCGAGGTCTCACGAACGAGACGTACTACACCGCGCAGAAGACGATGCGCTTCCTCGGGACGAACAACATCGACAACGCGGCGCGGGTATGCCATGCGCCGTCGACGGTGGTGCTCAAGGACATGCTCGGCGTCGGGGCGACGACGTGCTCGTACACCGACGTGATCGAGAGCGATCTGATCGTGCTGTTCGGGTCGAACGTCGCCAACGCGCAGCCCGTGTTCATGAAGTACCTCTACCTCGCGCGCAAACGAGGCGCGCAGGTCGTCGTGGTGAACCCGCTCCGGGAGCCAGGTCTCGATCGGTACTGGGTGCCGAGCAACGTCGAGAGCGCGCTGTTCGGAACCCGGATGGCCGACGAGTTCGTCCCCGTGCACACCGGTGGCGATGTTGCGTTCCTCACCGGCGTGCTGAAGGTGATGATCGACGAAGGGCTGGTCGACGACGCGTTCGTTCGTGATCACACGTCAGGCTTCGACGGATTGCACGACGCGGTCGCCAGCCAGTCGTTCGCAGACCTCGAGGCCGGTTCGGGGATCCCCCGGGCCCAGATGGAAGGCTTCGCCCGGCGATATGCCTCGGCGGGATCGTCGGTCCTGGTGTGGTCGATGGGCATCACCCAGCATGCGCACGGCACCGACAACGTGGCGGCGATCGTGAACCTGGCGCTCGTGCGCGGCAACGTCGGACGCCGCGGCGCGGGACTGATGCCGATCCGCGGCCATTCCGGCGTGCAGGGCGGTGCCGAGATGGGGGCGTACGCGACGGCGTTCCCGGGCGGCGGGAACATCGACGACGCAAGTGCGGCGCAGCTGGCCGACCTCG
>JANOWV010000236.1:0-2384 GCA_031418075.1 Actinomycetes bacterium | reverse complement strand
GGCGGCGTGAAGGGTGCGCCGTTGCCCGACAAGGCGGGCAGCGGGAAGCCGTTCCCGCTGTTCGCCGGCGTGATCCCGGTGCTGGCGATCACGAAGAAGTAGCGACCAGCTCCTCGGACACGGCCCAGAGCCGCCGCGCCGACTCGTCGTCGCGCGCGACGGCTGTGGGCGTGGACGGCGCGCACTTGTAGAAGTACTCGCCCGTGGTGGCGGCAAGGCTCGGGGCTGTCGCGAGCCAGATCGACGTGCGCGCGCCCTTTTCGGGACTGATCGCGATCGGGCGCGCGAGGGCCATGACGATGTCGCCGAGGCGACCGCCATCGCCGTCGCGGCCGAACCGGCTCGCGACGAACCCGGGGTGGAGCGAGTTCGCAGTGACCCCGCTGCCCTCGAGGCGTCGGGCGAGCTCACGGGCGAAGTAGATGTTCGCGAGCTTCGACTTGGCGTAGGCCGCCATCGGTGCGTACTGCCGCTCCGACTGCAGGTCGGCGAAGTCGAGGCCGCGGCGAGCCTGCTTGTGGGCGTGCGACGCGACGACCACGACCCGCGACGGTGCGCTCGCGCGCAGGCGGTCGAGGAGGAGTGAGGTGAGGAAGAAGTGTCCGAGGTGGTTGACGCCGAATGTGGTCTCGAACCCGTCCTGGGTCTCGGTACGGGTGCGGCTCACGAGCCCCGCGTTGTTCACGAGCACTTCGAGTCGATCGTGACGGGCGAGGAGCTCGTCGGCGAAGGCCCGGATCGATGCGAAGCTCGCGAGGTCGAGGGACATCAGCTCGACGGTGTCGCTTCCGGAGCGGTCGCGCACCTCCGTCAGGGCCGCGACGCCCCGTGCTCGGTCGCGCGCCGTGATGACGACGCTCGCGCCGGCTCGAGCGAGACCGATTGCAGTTTCCTTGCCAACCCCGGCGTTGCCACCGGTGACTACCACTGTCCCAATCATGGGGCGCAGGCTATCCCTGGTGCGCGCGCGCTCCGCTGTGGACGGGGAGGTGGTCCCGCATGCAGCGCTGGAAGGACACGATCGACACGGCGATCGCGCCGGCCGTCAACGTCAACGAGATCACGGTCTTGGCCAGCACGAACGTGCCGACCGACTCGGTGAGCAGCAGCCAGACCGTGACGGCCGCGTTGAGTACCTGGACCGCTGACCACAACAGGGTGATGCGCTCGAAGAACCGTCGCAGCGCGAGGTGCGCCAGCACGTCCGGGGGCAGGGGGCAGAAGTCCCGGGCGAGGCGCTCGGCGAGGGGGCGCCGGGCTGGGACGGAGAGCGCGAGCGCGCATGCGACGAGTGCAGTGCTCAGCGTCGGCTGGAGGAAGTAGACGACGGTGCTGCCGGTGAGCAGCATCATCACCGATCGAGCGGTGAGCGTGAGCGCACCCAGTGCGAGGATCCCGGGGACCTTCCGGCGGGTGGCGAGGCGCAACCCGACCGCGGCGTACGCCACACCGAGGCCCGCGATCACTGCGCCGGTCACTCCGAGGACCTGCAACGCCCCGAGGAAGACCGCCAACGGCAAGATGACGCCCTCGAAGATCCTGGGCGCGGCAGTGCGCAACAGCGTCCGCACGCGCGGCAGCTCGAAGGGTGTGTGGTCCACACAGGATCATCGACTCGTCCGGAGGGTCGCTTGAGGCCTCGATCGAGAGCCCTGCCGAAATGGCGTCGAGCAGGTCGTCGGTACGCTCCGCCGAGCATGAGCGCAGCACTCCCCACGCCAATCCCTCGGAGGCCCTGGCCGCATTCCTTGCGGGCGTTCGCCTCGCGGGACTTCCGGCTCCTGTGGCTCGGCGCAGTCGTCTCGAGCAGTGGGTCGCAGATGCAGCTGGCTGCCCTCGGCTGGGTGGTCGCGCTCCTCACCGAGAGCGCGACCCGGGTCGGACTCATCGCGTTCGCCGGGGTCGTCCCGCTCGTGGTGCTCAGCCCGATCGGTGGCTCGCTCGCCGACCGGTTCCCGCGCCGAAAGGTGCTGCTCGTCACGCAGACCATCCAGATGGTCCAGGCGGTCACGCTCTGGGCGACCTGGGCGGCCGGCGCTCGCTCGTTCTGGCTCCTGTTCGCGCTCGCCGCTGTCGGAGGTGTCACCGCGGCGCTCAACGCTCCCGTCTGGCAGGCGTTCATCCCTTCGTTGGTGGATCGGCGCGACCTCCCGAACGCGGTCATGCTCAACTCGACGCAGTTCAACATCTCGAAGGCGCTCGGACCGGTGGCGGCCGGCATCCTGCTCGTCGACACCGCAGGGGCGAGCTGGTGCTTCCTCGTGAATGCGTGCAGCTTCGCGTTCGTGCTCGTCGCGCTGCTCGCGATGCGCGGCGCACGACCGGCGGCCCCGTCGCCGTCACGCGGCGGTTACGTCCGCGACTTCCTCGATGGTCTGGCCTAC
>JANOWV010000235.1:0-10950 GCA_031418075.1 Actinomycetes bacterium | reverse complement strand
CAGGCGGCCAGCTGGCCTTCGAGCGGCTCCGGCGCGGCGTCCTTCTCGACCCAGAGCGCGCCGCCACGCATGCTGCCGAGCTCGGCCCGCAGCTCGCGAGCCAGCACCGCGAGTCGCTCGATGTCGTGGGCGGTCGCAGCTCGGCAGTGCTCCATGTATCGAGAGGGCCGCCGACCGGTCAGACCGGTCGGTCGAGCTGTTCGATCTTTCCGAGGAGGGTGGCCCGCGCTCGCGTCGCGCGCACGTATTCGCGGATCCCCGTGAGCGCCTCAGGGGCGAGCCCTTCGAGGCGATCGACGACCTGCGACGCCGACAGCTCGTCGTAGTCCGGGATCGCGAGCGACGCGACGTCGAGCGGTGACGGATCGGGAGCAGGTCCAGATGGATCTCCCACGGGAGCGGACGCGTACCCCGCCGGGGCAGCGCCCGCCGGGGACGGCTCGTCGGCGTTCTCGGCGTCACCGGGGGACCAGGAGACCGACTCCCCCGCCCAGCCGCTCAGCGTGCCGATGGCGCCCTCGGCCGTCTCGCGGACTCGCTCGAGTCCCTCGGCCACCATGCGCAAGATCTGTGGCGCGGTGCTGTCGGTGGTGGTCTCCCCCACGGTGCGGGCCTGACCGAGCTGGTCCCCCACTGTGCGCCGCTGCTGGTCGAGCTCGGCCCGCCCGCGGGCCACGAACACCTTCATGAACGATGGTGCGGTGTCGCGCAGGTACATGGCCAGGCCGATGGGCCCGTAGACCAGCGCTTCTTTCGCGCGCTCGATCGCATCTTTGTCATCACTCACCGTGGTCCTCCTCGACGATGCGAGTCTAGGAGGCAGGTCGGCGGCGCCGGACGCCCACCAGCGTGGCACCGAGCACGACGAGCGCGCTCCCGACGAGGACCCAGTCGCCGAACCGGACGAACGGCGTCGACCCCGTCGTGGTGGCGATCCGCCCCTCGGTGATGGTCGGTTCGAAGAGGCTCGAGCGATCGCGTGCCGCCCCGTCGGCGTCGATCACCCCGGACACGCCGGAGATGGCCGCCTGAAGGACGGGCCGACCGGTCTCGGCGGCGCGCATCTGGGCCATCGCGAAATGCTGCGCAGCCATGCCCGAGCGTCCGTACGAGCGGTCGCTCGTCGACACCACGATCATCTCGGCTCCGTCGCGCACGAACTCGCGCACCAGCCCCGAGTACGCCGACTCGTAGCAGATGACCGTCCCCATCTTGTGGCCGGCGACCGTGAACAGCGTGGCGCGGTCCCCGCGCGCGAAGTCGTACGGGATCTGGCGGAGATCGCCGACGAACGAGAACAAGCTACGCAGCGGGACGTACTCACCGTACGGCACGAGGTGCTGCTTCGCGTAGACGCCTTGCAACGTGCCGTCGGGCTCGTAGACGAGGTTCGCGTTGTAGAGCGCCCCGCGATCGCCGACATGGCGGGCGTTCGTGAGGACGACCGCGTCGTGACGTTGCGCGATCGTGATCAGCGTCTGTCGAAGGGCGGGGTCCTGCTCGGGGTCCCGGGCCATGGCCGACTCCGGGAACACGATGAGGTCGTAGCGGCCACGGAGGCGGCCGGCCAGGGCGAGATGCGAGGCGGTCGAATGCTCCTCGGCCGCCGCGGACGTCGTCGGCGCGTGCTCGTTGACGAACGCCTGGAGCATCGCGAAGCGGACCGTGCCCGTCTCGCGCGTGTGCACCCGTAGGACGGCACCGGCGACGACGAACACGACAGCCACGAGCAGACCCGTGAGTGCGCGCAGGCGGGCCCGACGCGACGCCGACCCGGCGAGCACGAGATCGAGGAGGAAGCTGTTCCACGCCACGATCACGAACGACACCAGCGCGACCCCGCCCCAGGACGCGAGCGCCCGGACCGGAGCCACGTCGTGGAACGCGGTGCCGACCTCGGCCCAGGCCAGGCCGCCGAAGGGCCACCGGACCCGCAGCCCTTCGAGGAGCACCCACACGGACGCGGTGACCAAGGGTGACGAGACACCGCGGCGGGCCAGTACTGCGATCAGCGCGCCCGTGACGGCGAAGAACGGAGCCCCGACGACGACGACGGCTGCGACGAAGCCCAGGTAGCCGACATGGTGCAGGCCCCACATCACCGAGGCGAGAAACGCGATCCCGAAGACGAACCCGCTGAAGGCGGCTGCTCGGACGCTGCACTCCCGCCACGCCCAGAGGAGCGGCACCAAGGCGACTCCGGCGAGGAGCCCGACGTCGGCCGGCGGGAACGCCAGCGCCAACAGGACGGCGGCGACGACGGCGACGAGCGGCCGGCGCGGTCCGGCTAGATGCAGTCGCGGCAGAGCATCCGCTCCTGGTCGGCGAGCTGGCTGCGAGGCAGGAGCAAGAAGCACGAGGAGCAGTGGAACTCGGTGGCCCGGCGAGGCTGAATCCTGCCCGATCCTTCCACCGGCTCGTCGCCGTCGGGCTCATCGTCCTCGAGCTCGTCCTCGTCGTCCTCCATCTTCGCGCTGGCCGTCTTCTCCTTCAGCAGCGCGTCCAGAGGAGTCTCGACGTCGTCGGGGTGCAGCTCTTCATCGAGGTCGTCGCTATCGGCCTCGTCGTCGTCGTCGGCCTTCTTGACCGTCTTCTTCGCCTTCGGCGGCGCGGGCTCGACCACGTCGACCGTCACGTCGACGTCGTCGTCGGACGTGTCGACGTCATCGAGGTCGACGCCGAGATCGTCGTCGAGGTCCTCCTCGAGATCGTCGTCGAGGTCCTCGTCGAGGTCCGTCTCTTCCAGGATTTCTTCGCTCATCGATGCTCCCGCGGCGCACGTCGCCGCATCAAGGGCCGGAGCATAATCCCAGTCCCCCCGTCGAACCGTTACCGGAGCGCCAGGAACCGGAGCGCCAACACGCCGCCCCTGGGAGCGTTGGAACCCAGGAGACCGTTGGGGCCACTGGTTGGCCCGGCCTGCCGGGCAGGCGGGTTATTGCAGCGTTCTCTACTTGGTCTCCTGGGTCCCGCTCCCCGCCTCCGACCGACATGCGCAGCCTCGCGGCCACGTCGGGTGCCGAGCGGTACTGGGTGCCACCAGTACGCCCGATGCAGCTGCTCCTGTCAAGCGCGTCGGCCCGACGGACGAGCGTGGCTCAGGAGCCCGCGACCTCGTGCTCGCCGGCGCCGTCGCCACCGTCGAGCGCGGCGCGGCGAGCGGCTGCAGCACGCTCCCCCGCAAGCCGCTCGAGGTCGTAGTCCTCGTGGTCGACGTACACCATGGCCGCCGCGAGCGCTCGATGTCCTGCGTGTTCGGCGATGAGGCGATGCATCTCCTGTCCCACGGCGCGATACGCCGGATGCCCCTGGGGAGAGGTTCGCAGCTCGAGCAAGTGGACTGCTTCGCGCGCGTTCATCTGCATCGCGAACCGGATCCGATACGCCAACGCGACCGCATATGACGCCTCGACCGGGAACTGCTGCTCGAGATCGTCGTGCAGAGCAGCCGAGCGTCCCATCGCGTCTTCGAAGAGCGCGTCGAGTCCGGCGTCGGTGATCGCGATGGGATGGTCGTACCCGAGTCGCGGGGTGAGACGCTGCCACTCGATGGTGAGCATGCGATGCCGTTGGAGATCGCGAAACGCGCCGTAGTCGCAGACGATGTCGAACCGGTAGTCGGTGCGCTCGAACGCCCGACCCGGCTTGTGTCGGCGGTTGCCCCGCTCCCCCACGTACGCACGCAGGATCGCCGCGCGCTCATCGGTGGCCAGCCGACGCACCCGAGCGAGCAGCTGATCGTCGGGAAGCTCGAGATGCGAGTAGCAGATCGCGGCGATGACCTTGTCCTCGCCGTCGGGGTCGAAGTCCGTGAGCGTGACCGAGGGGCGCGGTTCGCTCGACTCGTCGCGGAAGATCGAGGCGACGGTCTCCTCCGTGCTCGTGGCGGTCTCCTCGAGGTACCGGGACCAGGCGATGCCGCGGTCTGGACGGTCGACCCGGGTGAGGAAGGACGGGATCACCTTCCGGAGCTCTTCGAGCATCAGCGTCGAGTAGGAGCGCGCTTCGGGCAGCGGATGCGCCCGCATCCGGAGCAGGAGCGACTCGAACGCCTGCCCGGTGCCGTAGATGCCGACGTTCGAGAGCGTCGCCGATGGGAGCATCCCGCGTGCGGCGTCGCACGCCTTGGCCTTGATCGTCTGCTTGTACACGAAGTCGGAGTCGCTCGGATCCTTCGGGAAGCGCTCCCGTGCCCAGTCCATGAGCACCGGGAGCGTGCTCGCGTACGCGTCGAACAGCGAGTCGAGATCGCCGACGTACCGGGCTCCGAACCGCGACTGGAGGACCGCAGGGGGCCGGAGGTAGCGGTACAGCCCACCGAGGCGCGAGTCATAAGGGATGTAGCGCGTCGACTGCTCGAGGTAGGCCATGAGTCGGCCCCACTCGAGCACCTTCGTGAGCACGTTCGATGCCTGCTCACACGCGAGATGGACACCACCGAGCTGCGCGACCGAGTCGTCGCCGTACTCGAGGAACACGCGCTCGTAGAGCTCCTCGGCGCGGCGCAGGCCGATGGTCGCATCGACGGTGAGATCACCGGTGAGGTCGAGATCCGAGACGAATTCGTCGAGGAACAGGCGGCGCAGGCTCTTCGAGCTGCGGGAGTACCGCGCGAAGAGGGCGCCCTTCACGACCTCGGGGAGGTTGACCAGTGCGAACACCGGACCGTCGAGGTTCGTGAAGTACGGACGGAGCGTGGCCTCCTCGTCGGGAGTGAACCGCTCTGCCACGTAGTGCATACTCGGACCCGGTGTTCGTCGGTGCCCAGGATCGTGGACGCCCGGACGTGGAGGGCGCCCCGAACTCGGGACGATGGAACGCCGATGGTACCGATGCCCTCCCCCGACGCCGGGGACCCGGGAACCGGGCCGGCCGCGCAGCCCGGAGACTCAGACGAGGAGGCGGTACGCCCCTGCCCGGGTGTCGGCCCGCAGCCTGCGGACCCGCCCGCGCCCTCGCCCATCGACCTCCAGGGGCTCCGGACGGCCCGTCGCGACGACCACGGACCGTCCGGCAGCGGTCGTGATCCTCGGATGCGGGACGTGGACTGCACCGGGAAGGCGGCGGCGCATCGGTGCCCGCTCACCGGCGCCGAGGGCGTACACCTGGACCTCGAGGCGGCCGTCGCCAGGGTGGCCAGCCGGGACGACGTCGTGGCCGCGCAAGAACTGGCCGTTGGCGACCAGGACGGTCGACGCCCGCGCGTCGAAGACCGTGCGCCCGTCGACGACCACGGTGCACGGCCGGCGGCGGTGCCACCATCGGAGCCGATCGGGGGACCGCCCGACGACCACCGCGTTCACTGCGAGGTCGACCCGGTGGCCGACGACCTCGCGGCCACGATCGTCCGGAGACCGCACCTCGAGCGCGTCGATCTCCAACATGAGGACGTCGAGGAGGACCTCACCAGACCCGGTCCCCGGGCCCACCAGGCCTACGGCGCGGGCGAGGTCGGAAGCCGAGGAGGCGTCGAAACGCACTCTCGGGACGACACCCGACTCGACCGAGTGACCGACTGCGGTCGCCAGCGCAACGTCGTCTCCCGCCGAATCGAGGTCAGGTGGTCCACCGACTGGTGCTCCCCAGGCTTCGCCGCGCCGGATCATCGGGCTCCCATCATCGGGCGAGTCCCATCATCGATCGACCCCGGTCATCCGGTGAGCACACCAGTGAGCGCGACGACGCCCCTGCTGCACGCGTCGGCGGCCGCCCGCGCGCTCGCCCGGGTCGCCGGGTCGAGTGCAACGTCCCCGACTTGGCGCAGCAGGTCGATGCACTGCTTCACGTGACGAACGAAGTCGCCACCGGTGAGCTCGTCGTCGTCGAGCACCGACGCGAGGTCGTTCCCCGATGCCCATTCGTAGGCATACGGCATGAACCCCGGATCCGGTTGCCGCGTGCTCGGGAGTCCGGAGCGTTGCTCGTCGATCCCGAGCTTGCGCCACATCTTCTCGACCTTCCGAGACCGGTCGGCGAGGCGCGAGGTCGGCCAGTGTGCCGGAGGCATCGGCGGGGCGCCGTCTCCACCGCGAGTCTCATAGCTGAAGCACGACACCAGTGCGACGGTCTCGGGTGCCGAGAGGCCGTCGAGGAGCCCCTGGCGGATCGTCTCGGCAAGGAGGAGATCGGTCTCGGTGTAGAGGCGAGCGAGGATCTCACCGGCCGGGGTGAGCGACCAGCCGTCGAGGTAGCCCCAATGTTCGAGCAGCTCGCGCACGACGTCGAGCTGGCGCCCGAGGCTCTCGGTACGCTGCGCGACCTGCGCCGCGAGTCGAGCCTGTTCGCGCTCGAGACGCGTCACGATTGCGACGGCTCGCATGATGTCGTCCTTGTTCGGGTCGGCATCGACGGGGTGGTCGGAGACCGCGCGCTCGAGCGCGTCGAGGTCGTTCGCCGCGTCCGTTTCCGCTCCTCGGGCACCCGACTCGGCTCGATCGGGGCGCCGGACCTTCGCCTTTCGGAGTCGTTCGAGGGCCTCGCGCTGGAACGGACGGCTCTTCGGCGCGTGGGGTTGGGGAAGATCGATGTGTCCAAGGACGCCGGGCGGGTGCGCGAAATCGTCCGGTCCGAGCCGGAGCAAGCGACGACTCGGTGACAGCACGAGGAGGCGGGTGCTCCCCCGTCGGTGCTCTTGTGTCAGCACGACGACCTTCCCGCCTCCGCGTGCGCCTGCGTGCACGATGTCGCCCGGTCGGAGGTTCGCGAGCGCACGCGAGATCCGTCGTCCCGAACCCGCTCCTCGGCGCTCCGCACCGAGCGCGTCGAGGAGCTTCCGATACTCGGTCGCATCGCCGAAGTCGCTGTGAGCGAGTCGACGCTGCTCGCCGAGCTGGCCGCGCGTGCGGTCCATCTGACGTTCGATCGTGACGACGTCGCGATCGACGTGGAACTGGGCGAAAGAGAGGTTCAAGAGGTGGTGCGCCATCTCCGACGAGTACCGGCGCACGAGGTTCACCGCCATGTTGTAAGTCGGGCGGAACGAGGACCGGAGTGCGTCGGTCCGCCGGGACGCGAGGCCCGCAACCTGGTCGAAGGTGACCCAGGGGCTCCACATCACCACGGCGTACCCGACCGAGTCGATCCCTCGCCGTCCGGCGCGCCCGGTGAGCTGGGTGTACTCACCAGGGGTCAGGAACTCGTGGCCTTCCCCCGTGAACTTCGTGAGCTTCTCGATCACCACCGAACGGGCGGGCATGTTGATGCCGAGCGCCAGCGTCTCGGTCGCGAACACCACCTTGACCAGGCCGGCTGCGAACGCCTCCTCGACGGCCTCCTTCATCGGCGGAACCATTCCGGCATGGTGCGCGGCCACCCCGGCCAGGAGTCCAGCAAGCCATTGTTCGTAGCCGAGGACCGCCAGGTCGTCGGCCGCCACCGACGCGAGATGTCGATCGACGATCGCACTGATGGCGGTGCGTTCCTCGGCAGTGGTGAGCCGGAGCCGAGCCGCCACGGATTGCTCGACCGCTTGCGCGCACCCCTTCCGACTGAAGACGAACACGATCGCCGGGAGGAGGTCCTCGGCGTCCAGCAGCTCCACGACCTCGACCCGGTCGGGGGCCCGCAGCCGACGTACCGGCCGTGCGGTCCCTCGGGGGCCCCGATCGCTGCGCCGGTCGAGGCGCTCGGCCTCGGGGTTGGGCTGGAGGTCGTCGGCAGTACCGACGAACGTCGGGAGCAGATGGAGTGCATCCACGCCACGCTCCCCCACCAGGTAGCGGTGACGGAGCTCGATCGGGCGGCGTTCCTCGATGACTGCGGTGGTCGCGCCCCGGACGGTCTCGATCCAGGCTGCGAACTCCTCTGCATTCGAGACGGTCGCCGAGAGACACACGAGATCGGTCTCGGGGGCGAGATGGACGATCACCTCCTCCCAGACCGCGCCGCGATAGCGGTCCTGGAGGTAGTGGACCTCGTCCAGCACCACCGACTCGAGCCCGTCGAGGGCAGACGACGACGCGTAGATCATGTTGCGCAGCACTTCGGTGGTCATCACGACGACCGGCGCGTCGCCGTTCACCGACCGGTCGCCGGTGAGGAGCCCGACATTGTCTCGGCCATGGAGTCGGACGAGGTCGGCGTACTTCTGGTTCGAGAGTGCCTTCAGCGGGGTCGTGTAGAAGGCTTTGGCCCCGTTCGCGAGCGCGCGCGCGATGGCGTACTCCCCCACGATCGTCTTTCCCGATCCGGTCGGGGCGGCGACGAGTACCGACTGTCCGGCGTCGAGCGCGTCGAGCGCTTCCCGCTGGTACGGATCGAGCGGGAAGCCGAGGTCGTGCTCGAACGTCGCTCGGAGACTCACCCGCCCGCGAGGGTCGTGCTCGTGTCACCCGCACTCGGGATGGCAGTGTCGGGCGTCGCCGTCGCCGGAACACCGGTCTCGGGAAGGTTGGGGTCGGGCACGACCGTGCTGGGAACCGGCACATCGGAACTGTTGGTCGGGAGGGAGATCGGTGGCGACGAGGGCGCCGGCTCGTCGGTGCTCGGGGCAAGGACCCAGAGCAGGACGGCGGTCACGAGCACCACGGCCGCCGCGCACGCGACCGCGAACGCGATCTCTCGCCGGTCCCGGCCCAGGCGGTGCAGGGTCGGACGTCGTGGGCTCATCGCTTGAGTGCCCTCCCGATCAAGATGCTCACCTCGTAGAAGATGCACATCGGGACTGCCATGAAGAACAGAGAGTACGGGTCCTGGCTCGGTGTGATGATCGCTGCGAACGCGAAGACGAGCACGATTTCCCATCGACGGAACCGTCGGAGCTGTTCGGTGTTGATGATGCGGGCGATCAGGAGGAAGACGAGTACGACCGGGAACTCGAACGCCAGCCCGAAGGCGACGATCATCAGCGACACGAGACCGATGTACTTGTCAGCCGTGAGCAGTGGCTGTTGCTCCTGACCTCCCACATTGAGGAGGAACTGCAGCGCCTGCGGCAGTGTGATCAGCGCGACCGCCGCGCCGACAGCGAAGAGTGCGACGGACGAGAGGACGAATGGCACGGCGTAGCGCTTCTCGCGCTGGTCGAGTCCCGGTGTGATGAACCGCCACAGCTGCCAGAGCCAGATCGGGAGGACGACGACGATCCCGCCGTAGGAGGCGACCTTGAGTCGGGTGGCGAAGGCATCGAGCGGTCCCGTGAAGATGAACGCGTTGTTGCGACCATCGGTCGCGTCCTTGTAGTAGTGCAGGAAGAACCGGATGATGTCCGGCGCAAACCAGTAGCAGAGCGCAGCGCCGCCGACCACGGCCACGATCGAGATGATCAGGCGGCGCCGCAGCTCGGTGAGGTGCTCGACGACGGTCATGCGCCCGTCGGAGGGTGTGCGTCGCACGGGTCAGCGCTCGGCCTGCTCGGTGTGACCCGTCTCGGGGCTACTGGTCTCGGGGCTGCCGGGCGCGACTTGCTTCGGAGGCAAGGCGGGCGCGGGCGCGGCGCCATCGGACAGGTCGGTCACATCGTCGGCGAAGGCGTCGCTCAGCTCGCTCGAGAGCGACCGCTGGAACTTCCGTAGCTCGCGGTAGGCCTGGCCGACCTGGCGGCCAACTTCGGGGAGCTTGTTCGGCCCGAACACCAGCAGGGCGATCACCAAGACGACGAGGATCTCCGCAGGACCGAGCTGCACCGCACTCCCTTCGCACCCGAGTGGCGCGTCAGGGATCGTATCGGGCGGGCTCGAGCGGAACGGGGTCGCTCAGGCGTCGCGGGGGGTGGCGCCCGGGGTGGAGCCCGGAGTGGCCCCGAGCTGCTCCGCCCAGTCGTCGCCGCGGAGGAGGAGGTGGAAGTCGATGAGGTCGTCGGAGGTGAAGGCGGGTCCGGACCGCACCTCCAGCAGCTCCGCCGGGAGGTGCCAGATCTCTTCGACGCACCCGGCCTGGCGCAGCAGCGCGCAGATCGCCGGGCTCGCCTCGTGGACGGCCGCGGCGGAGCACGTGGGGCACTGGAACCGATACGCACCCTGCCCATCCTCGGCGCAGACTCGGACGACGACGTCCGCGGGCACGAGGCGTACGCCTCCACAGCGTGGGCACTCAGCCTTGATCGAAGTCACAGGCTGGGGATCGGCTCGCATCCCGGGCCCCTTGAGCCAAGATGTCAGGACACCCGCAGCATCCCTGGTTCGACCCACCCGTGAGGGCCCGGGCCGGGCCCTGACCCCCTGATCCGACCCCTGACGTCGAGGAAACCTGGGAAACCGCCGTGGCACCGATCACCTTTGCCCACCGGGGCGCCCGAGCCCACCTGCCCGAGAACACCCTCGCCGCGTTTCGGTATGCGCTGGAGCACGGTGCAGCCGGCCTCGAGACCGATGCGTATTGCGCGGCCGACGGCGAGGTGGTGCTGGTCCACGACCCCCGGATCTGGGTCCGCCTCCGGGGCGTCATCCCGTGGCGGCTCCGGGTCGCCGGAACCACCGCGGCGCGTCTCGGCCGCCACGAGATCCCCCGGCTGATCGACCTGTACCGTGATCTCGGCGCCGACTACGAGCTCTCGATCGACCTCAAGGACGCCGAGGTGGGCGAGCGCATCATCGGGATCGCCCGAGAGCACGGGGACCCGGGGCGGCTCTGGCTCTGTTCCCCGTCGAGTCGACATCTCCGACACCTCCGCTCGATCGCCTCCGACGTCCGCCTCGTGCACAGCCAGACCCGCAGCCGTCTGCCCGATTCGGTCGAGCGCCACGCCGCCGACCTCGCGGCCGGGGGGATCGACGTCATGAACATGCACCACAGTGAGTGGAGCCGCGGGCTGGTGGCGTTGTTCCACCGCTTCGAGGTGCGCTCGTTCGCGTGGGACGCCCAGGAGGTGCGGCACCTACAGGCGATGCTCCGGATCGGCGTCGACGGGCTCTACAGCGACCACGTCGACCGCATGGTCCGCACCGTCACCGACTACACCGCGACCGATCGTGGACCGACCCCGAGGTCGCCCGACGAAGGGCAATCGGGACC
>JANOWV010000234.1:0-1625 GCA_031418075.1 Actinomycetes bacterium | reverse complement strand
TGACCGGCGCGCTCGGTCGGTCCGGTGTCGTCACGCAGTGCGGTCCAACGGCGGGCCCGGCGACGATTCGTGTCGGTGACCACGAGTGCGGCGCGATCGCGCAACGCCGTTGCGAGCTGCACGCGATCGAGCGAAGCGGAGTACTGGATCAGCTGGGTGCCGTCCAGGAGCCCGGCCTCGATCGCATCGACGATCCCCTCGCCGTCGCCGGCGAGCACGACGGGTGCGGGTGTCGGCGCGACGTGCACGATCGGAACCGGGTCAGCCACGGGAAACAGCGCCACCGCCGGCGGCCACGGCGCGTCACGTGGAGTACGCAGCTCGAGCTCGTCGAGCAAGGGAAGCGTCGCCGCGGCTCGGTTCGGCGTCGAGGGGCCGAACGTCTCGGGTGCGGCCAGGCCCGGAGGGAGCGGATCGGTGAACAGCGACCACAGCTGGCGGGGGCGCGGCGTCTCGTACCGTTCGTACTCGAGATCCGAGCGCAGGAGGATCGTGCCGGCCGACAACAGCCGCGCGACCGGTGCGAGCGCAGCGGGGTCGAACGTGCCTTCCTGGACGCGGCGGTCGAGCGCCGCCAGCAGGTCGACGGTCCCGGGCGTGCCCGCTGGAAGGCTCTCGCGTCCGAGCCAGGGCCGGTCGATCAGTCCCGGCGTGATCGGATCAACGGTGTTGCCCCAGCGATATGCCGCGAAGTCGGCACCAGGGAGCTCCAGAACACGGGTCGCACTGCCTTCCCGATCGAGGGCCGCGGCCGCCCGATCCCAGTAACGCGGGACGTCCTCGGGCGCGAGGAGGTGCTTGCTCAGATAACCGTGCTCCCATACCGGCGCGAAGTTCACGATGGCGAGGAGCACCACCGCACCGGCAGCCGCGACGCGGACGCGGCGTTGACGCGACATCGAGATCGCGGCCGCGAGGAGGCCGGCGAGCCCCAACACGATGATCGGGACGACACGGGCCGTGTTGCGGAACGCAAGTCCGGCTGACGAATTGGAAGCGAAGTCCGAGAAGATCCGACCGATGGGGCTGGGGCCGTCGTAGGGCCAGGCGCCGACGCCGATGAGCGTGCCGACGACGACGAGCATCCCGAAGTAGGCGCGATGGCGCCAGCGCATGACGGCGACCGCTCCTAGTGCGAGGATTGGCACCGCGAACGTGGTTGCGATCAGCCAACGCTGGTCGGCGTACGCGCTCGACTGGTCGAGCCAGGGTCCGAGCCGGTCGCCTCCGTAGAAGAACCAGTTCCCGATTCCCCGCAGCAGGTCGGTCGGAAGCGAAGAAGCCGACGTGGTGCGAACGGTCTCGGTGAGCTGGAGGATCGGGAGACCCACTCGCCCTTGCAGGGTCAGCCCCGCCGCCCACCACAGCGAGACACCGATCGTCGGCACCGCGATCCTGCCGATGGTCCCTACCGCCGCGCGCCACGACAATCGCCCTTCGGCGACCACCACGAAGATCCAGAGCACGGGCGCGATCCCGACGAAGAGCAACGAGGCCGCGTTCGTCCCGCCCACGAAGAGGATGACGAACGCGAACAGCACGGGATCACGCCACCCACCCCGACGAGCAGCCCGCATCGTGAGCCCGACCCTTGCGGCGAATGCGCGGCGTGCGTCGAGATCGAT
>JANOWV010000233.1:0-4954 GCA_031418075.1 Actinomycetes bacterium | reverse complement strand
GGCGCGTCGTGTCGATAGATCCGGATCGGGATGCCCGAGACGACATCGTCGGTCACCTGATCGATGTGACGCGTCGGCGGCTCGCGCGCCTCGCCGCGGGCGAAGGGCAGGATCTCCGGGGAAAGATCCTCGAGTGGCGTGGCGTGGAACGGGTTCGCCTCGAAGTGCGCGACCGCGCGCGGGTCGAGCACTCCTTCGTCCGACATGTCGTCCCCCCTCGTTGGCGGTCTTCGCCCGTTCAGGCCTTCCGCACCTTCGCAACGACCTTCTTCACGATCTTGACGATCCGAGAGAACGCTGGAGACGGGTTCTCGACTCGCTCCAGTGGCTGGAACTCGATCGAGAGGATCGAGTCATCCACAGCAACGTAGATCCCGGACGATGCGCCGGGACCGGTGAACGGGTCGTAGATGCTGAACGCCTCGTCGCCGACATCCGGCAGTGGATCGATGCCCACGTTCGTCGACTCGTCGAGATAGGAACGCAGGTCGTCGGAATATCGCGCGAGGACCGTGGCGCGGCGTTCGACCTTCACGGTGACAAAAGCGAGGTGCTGCCGATCGTAGGGATCCGTCTCCCACGAGCATCCGCCATTGTCCGGAGCACCGTCTGAATAGGGTTTCGCCTGCATGATCTTGCGCGCCTGGGCGTTGGTGACCAAGGTGCATTCATCGATCGCCGAGGACACGCGGGCACCCGAGAGCGTCGACGGTGCGATCGCCAGAGCGAGGGCACATGAGAGGGTCACGAGGATGCGCATCGGCGGAGCGTAGGCCAAGGATCCAAGCTTCATCATCGTTCCAGTCGCCAGGTCGGCCGGACAGAAGAGCCCATCGGTGCGGCGCGCGCGCGTCTACGCTCTCGCTCTTCGGGCTCTGGGGGGGCGATGCGAATCAAGTCACTGGTGCTTGGTGGCACCCTGGTCATGGCAATGGTCACCGGGTCGGCGATCCCGAAGACGCCGGCGACCTCCGCCACTAGCGCCGAGAGGCCGAGCGCGTCACAACTCGACCGGGCGTGGCCCATGCACCCCATCGACGGACGGTGGCGTGGCGCGAATGCGCTCGGGTCCGGCGACATCAACCACGACGGGCTCACCGACTACGCGGTCAACTACGAATTCGACCAGCGGTACGTCGCGTACCTCCACCCACCCACCGGCGCGGATGCGACCCTCCCATGGCCGTCGGTAGACCTGGTTCCCAGCACGTTGCGCCCCGGTCAGGGCATCGCGAGCGAGAGCGCGGCGCTTGTGGACCTCGACGGGGACGGCAACGTTGACCTGATCGGCGCGCAGAGCGGCGACCAACAGGCCCAGCTCATCGGCTACGAGCCCGGGATCCGCATCTTCTGGGGCCCCCCGGCCGCGCAGGCGCTCGATGCCTCCGCGTGGGTGGACGCCGGTCGCATCACGCAGACGATCGACGCCGGCCATTACCACTGGGTCACGCCGCATGACATCGACGCGGACGGTGACACAGATCTCCTTGTGGGCGGGCGCGTGCTGTACTCCACGCAAGAGCGAACCGGCGTGCTCTGGATCGAAGCACCGGACGATCCGGCAGCCCGTCGCGATCTCTCGCAGTGGCAGGTGCACAACATCGACGGTGAGGAGCTCAGCGGGCACCAGGCGCTGCCGACGGACGTCGATGAGGACGGCGACGACGACATCGTGTTGGCCAACGCAGACTTCGACACTCCTGATGACCAAGAAGAAGTGGTCTGGTACGAGAACCCAGGCCCCGACACCGAGGCTCTGCGGCGTCCCTGGAAGAAGACGCAGATCTACGCAAGCTCCGACTTCACCATCAAGCCCCAGCTCGGGATCGGCGACCTCGACGACGACGGCCACACCGACCTCGTCACGCAGACCCCCGACGACCTCCTCGTGTTTCGCAAGACCGGGGTCGATCCGGTGCGCTTCGAGACCATCAAAGTCCGCAAGTCCAAGGAGGCGCGATGGATCCCGCGAACAGTGCGCGTCGCCGACGTCGACGGCGACGGCAGGCTCGACGTGGTCGGCATGTTGAGTCACGAGCAGGCCAACGTCCCCATCGACACGGCCTCCGTCTACTGGATGGAGTTCTCCGGCAAGCGACCGACGAAGCGGAACTGGACCACCCACGTCGTCACGTGGGGACCGGGCCGCACGATGGTCATACCAACTCTCGGCTCGAAGTGGGACCAGGCGGACATCACCGACGTTGATGATGACGGCGATCTCGACATCGTTGCCAACAACGAGGAGTGGTGGGTCGAAGACGACGGTGAGCTCACCCCTTGGGACAACCCCAACCGCGACCCTGAGTCCGTCTCCGTGGTCTGGTTCGAGAACCGACTCGACGAACGACCTCGCCGCTGCAAGGCGAAGGCTGGCACCTGTGTGATCGAAGCCGAGAACCCGACCATCATCGGCGACGGGACCTGGCCCGAACGCGCCGCGGTCCCGGGTGCAGTGCACAGCTACGTGCAGGTCTTCAACGGGCTCGATCCCTTCCGCGACTGCCGCAACGCGAAGCTCCGCCGCCAAGAGTGCCCCGAGCAAGTGGAAGGTGTGCTGACGTTCGACTCCTCGGCAGGGCTGCGGTACGACCTCGACCTCCAGGCCGGGAAGTACTCGGTCTGGCTTCGAGCATGGGTGCCGGCCCGATTCGGGCCGTACCAGGGCGGCCCGGCCTCGGACTCGGCGTGGGTCAGGATCGGTGACGAGCAGGTCGCGGTCGGCGAGGGCACCGCCCCCGGAACGTGGACGTGGGTCAAGGCACCAGCGACCGTCTCGGTTCGACGGGGGACCACACCGCTCGTCCTTCGCGCCCGCGAGCGAGGGTTCGCTGTCGATCGGATCATCGTCACCAGCGACCTGGAGCTCGTCCCGAGTGGAGAAGGTCCGCAACCAACAGGCTGATTCGCCCGTCACCCGCGTCCGGCGGCGCCGCTTAGAGGCGGACTACGTCTCGAACCGTGCTTCGCGCCGGTGCAACCGCCAAGCGCCGTCATCGTGGTGGAAGGTGTCGTGGTACCGACCGACGAGCTGGATCGCCCAGCCGGCGTCGCCTTTGAGGATGAACACGATGTCACTGATCGCGCTCGCCTCGTGCTCGTCCCAGTCGGTCACGAGCGTGTTGAGGACGAGGTGGCGTTGGGGCCGCACCGGCGTCCACCCTGCGAATGCGGCTCGGAGCTCGTCATGCCCCGTGTACGTACCCATGCCCGGCATCTCGATGACCCCATCAGGACAGAAGGTGGCAACGACGTCGTCGGTGCGACCGTCGTCGAGCGCCAATGCGTACGCTGCGATGGTCGCACGTACTCCCTCGGCCACCTCGGCGAAGGTCATGTTCGCGCTCATGCTGCGTGCCTTTCGGATCACTTCGTCGCCCCGCCCACCTCGAGCAATGCGCTCAGAGGCCGAGGTCGAGGATCGGCTGTTCGAACGGGTACACGTTGACTGTCTGCAGCGCCGGGAGCAGCTGCTCGTAGGTGCGACCCGCGAGAAAGCCGTCGACCGTTCGCTGGAAGTTCGAGATGTGTCCCTCTAGCTGCGCGTTCAGCCGCATGTACTCGAACCCCTTCGCGTGCAGGCCCTTCTGCTGCCTCGGCAGGTTCGAGAAGTCCTGCGTGGGGATCGGCGGCCACCGTGCGTCGTCGCACTCCCAGACCTCGGGTGGTATCGGCGGCGCCGGCTCCTCCCCTTCGGGGTACCGGGTGAGCGACCAGATCTCCATCAGCGTCTCCTCCGGCCCGAGCGGGCGAAAGCGGTACGACGAGGCGCTGCTGTACATGGGCAGCACGAACCAGTTGGGAAAGAGGGCGAAGAACGACAGGTTCATCCCGCGCGCGTCGAGATCATTGAGGTCGGGCATGTCGGCACCCGACTTCTCGCGTTCGCCCATCACGGCATCGTTCAGCGCCCGATTCCATGTCGAGATGGCGAGCGCCGGCTCCGATGGAAGCTCCAGGTCGGACAAGCCTTCGGCGATGCGCACGTCGGTCGCGTGCACCATCCCGGCCATACCGTCGCTCATGGCGCGCAGGTACTCGATCTCAGCGGCGATGAAGGCACGCGGGTCGAACGGCTCACCGGGGCGCAGCGAGTAGCGCATCCCCGGGATCGCAAGCTGCGGATGCGTCTCGACCACGTGGTACATCTCGACGAAGGCCTCGATCGCGAGCTTCCAGTTCACGGGCAGTCGGCACGCCAACCACCACTCGGTCCGCAGCGACTCCACCTTCCATTCGTCGAGGATCGTCGCGGCCGGGTCGAGGCACTGCCGAAGGGGCGGCGCGTCGTCGTCGAGGTTGATCCAGGCGCATCCACCCCACACGTCGCTGCGAACCGGCACGAGATCGATGTCGCCCGATTGGAGGTTGTGCTCGGAGAAGGTCCGCTTGCGGGGGACGCCTGCGTTCGTCCCGTCGGGTCCGTAGCACCACCCGTGGAACGGGCAGGTGAACCCGCGCTCGCACGTCCCGCGGCGTCAAGGTCGTCGGACCGGACCACGATGATCGACTGGTCGAGGATCTCGTACTCGACGAAGTCGTGGGCTTCCGGGATCTCCTCGAGCCGACAGGCCATCTGCCAGACCCGGGGCCAGAGCTCCTCGACCTCTCGCTGGTAGAAGTCGGGGTCGAAGTAGCGCTCCTTCGGAACCCGGTCGGGGAGCTCCGGGTCCATCGCGTAGGGCACCGAGCGCGCCGACTTCCGATCTGCGACCGCCACGCGGCGCCCCTCTCTCTTGGAGTGCGGTGTCGCCGATCGGCAGACTAACCGGTCGGTACAATGCACCCCCACCACCGGGGAAGCGCACCGCCACGCCATGGAACCCACCCAAACCGCCGGACAGACCGGCGCGAACCCGTTCGTGACCACGGTCGATGTCCTCGTCGTCGGCGCCGGGATCACCGGCATCTACCAGCTCTACCGCGCGCGGGAGGCCGGCTTCTCGGCCCAGCT
>JANOWV010000232.1:0-3273 GCA_031418075.1 Actinomycetes bacterium | reverse complement strand
TTGTAGGCGAGCCCGCGCTGGGTGTGCAGCGCCGCCTTGGGGCCTCCGGTCGATCCCGATGTGAACAAGACGACCGCGAGGTCCGACGGACGGGCCGACGACCGATGGACCGGCGCCCCGTTCGCGATCAGGCGTGCGAGGCGCGCGTTCGGGCCGCGGACCTCGTCGAGGGGGAAGAACACCATCGGGCGGAGCCGATCGAGAATCGCATCGAGATCGGCCGGTCCCGCGAGGTGGTGGATGGGTCCGGCGATCGCGCCGAGGCGCCAGCAGGCGCGGTACAGCGCGACGACCTCCCACCAGTTCGGCGCCTGCCACGCAACGACGTCGCCGCGCCGCACGCCCTCGGCGCGCAGTGCGCCCGCCAACGTGGCGACGATGTCGTCGAGTGCAGGACCTGTGAGTCGGAGGTCGGCGGATCCGTCGACGAGCAGCTCGCCTGGCATCGCTCGCGCCGCGGTCGTGCACAGCGCGTCGAGGGAGGGGAGGTCCCACGGACCGCCGGGTGTCCGGTAGGCCGCGGCCTCGGGGTGTCGGTAGGTCGGTCGGAGGTGCGACATCGGCAGCAGCGGCGGGGTGGTGGACCCTCGCTCAGACGAGGGGGTTGCGCCATCCGGAGCTGACGGAAGTCTTCCCGCGCAGCACCTGCGAACCGATGAAGTTGCGCTGGATCTCGACGGTTCCTGCGCCGATGCACAGACCGCGGATGTCGCGGTAGGCGCGCTCTACGGGGTACTCGCGGGAGTAGCCGTAGCCCCCGAGGAGCTGGATCGCCTCGTCGCACACGAACTTGGCCGCGAGGTTCGCGGCCGTCTTCGCCAATGCGGTCTCGAGTGCCGGGGGAGTGCCGTGCGGTCCCGCGAGGCGGACCGCCCGGTTGAGCAGCATGCGTGCACCTTCGAGCTGCGTCGCCATGTCGGCGACCTTCCACTGGAGACCCTGGAGCTCGGCGATCGGTCGGCCGCCGATGGTGCGCTCGTTCATGTAACGCACCGCGTACTCGAGCGCGCCCTGCGCGGCGCCGACACACATCGCCGCGTTTCCGCAGCGTTCATGGTTGATGTGCGAGATGAGGGTCTTGAACTGCTCGGAGCTCGACGGGTCGCCCTCGACGAGCACGTCGCCGGGTTCTATGCGCACACCGTCGAAGGCGAGCTCCGCCTCACTCGTGCCGCGCAGTCCCATCTTCACGTGCGTGCCTGCGACGGTGACGCCGTCGGACTCGAGGTCGACGACAACTGCGCCGATGCCCTTCGCGCCCTCGCTCCCGGGGAAGCGGCACCACACGAGGCAGCACCGCGCCTTGTGTCCGCCGGTGACGTAGTTCTTGTAGCCGTCGAGGCGGTATCCGTCGCCGTCGGGAGTGAGCCGCGCCCGCATGTGGGTGACGGCGGAGCCAGCCTCGGTCTCGCTGATGCCGATGCAGAAGAGCGCTTCGCCGCTCGCGGCCATGGGGAGCCAGCGCTCTCGCATCGCCTCGCTCCCGAGGTGCTGGATGGCGCGGGGCGGGCCGTTGAAGGTGAGCTGAGCCAGGATCGCGGAGGAGACGTCGGCGCGGGCGAGCTCCTCGAGGACGATCGCGGCCTCGATGTCGCCCATCCCCATGCCGCCGTAACGCTCGTCGACCGTGATCCCGAAGAGGTCGGCCTTACGGATCGCATCCCACGAGCCCTGGGGGAACTCTTCGGTCTCGTCCCAGTGGCGGGCGTTGGGAGCGAGGTCGCGCTCGGCGACCCCCCGGGCGAGCGCCCGAAGCGCTTCCTGGTCGTCTGTCTCCGCGAACGGATCTCGGGTCTCCGCGAACGAATCGGTTCCCTGGTGGCCAGTCATGACGCGAGAGGCTAGCGGTGCGAAGGCACCCCAACCCTGACTACCGTGTCAGGAAACGCGCGGCGGTGTTGTCGCGACAGGGGGGACGGCCATGACCCAGGACGCGCCCGCGTTCGAGTACCACGACCTCGACTTCGAGACCGGCCAGCCCTATCCGCAGTGGGGCGACGCGCGCGAGCGGTGCCCGGTGATCTCGACCGACGGCACGATGATGGGTGCTCCCGGTCGGACGATGTATCACGTCACCAGGTGGGAGGATGCCGAGCGCGTCCTGCGCGACGGGAAGACGTTCTCCTCGTCGATCAACGCCGAGCACATCGGCCAGTTCATGGGCGAGCTCATCTTGGCGATGGACGGTCAGGAGCACCGGGCCTACCGCAACCTCGTCGCCCACGCGTTTCGCGCTTCGCAGCTCGAGCGCTGGGGCGACAGCGTGATCGGTCCGTCGATCGATCGGTTCCTCGACGAGATCGCGCCGAAGGGCTCCGCCGACCTCGTGCGTGACATCACCAGCCGGTACCCGGTGCGCGTCATCTGCGCGATCGTCGGTGTCCCCGTCGACGACAGCGATCAGTTCCACCAGTGGGCCGAGCAGATCAACGGCGGCCCGATGCACCCAGTGGAGGGGATGGCCGCGGCGCAGGCGATGCGCGCCTACCTGGAGCCGCTCGTCGAGGCCCGCCGCATCGAGCCGACCGGTGACCTCCTCAGCGATCTCGTGAACGCCGAGATCGACGGCGCGAAGCTCACCGACGAGAAGATCTACGGATTCCTCCGGCTCCTCCTCCCGGCCGGCGCGGAGACGACGTTCCGGGTGATGGGCAATGCGCTCGCGGCGCTCCTCGGCGATCCGGACCTCATGGCGCGGGTGAAGTCCGATCCCAGCCTGATGCCTGGGTTCATCGAGGAGACGTTGCGGTGGGAGTCGTCGGTCACGCAGGTGAGTCGGGTTGCCACGGTCGACACCGAGGTCGCGGGGTGTCCGATCGCGGCGGGATCACCCGTCGGGGTGATCACCGGGTCGGCCAACCACGACGCGGCCCGCTACGAGCGTGCGGAAGAGTTCGACCTCGATCGGCCCGTCCAGAACCACCTCGCGTTCGGGACCGGACAGCACCAGTGCCTCGGGATGCATCTGGCTCGGCTCGAGCTGCGGGTCGGGCTCGACGCGATCCTGCAGCGGCTCCCGAACCTCCGCCTCGACCCCGACGCACCTGCGCCGGTGATCATGGGCACCGCGTTCCGGGGGCCCGACGCACTGCCGGTGCTGTTCGATCCCAGCTAGTCAGCGAACACGTCGCGCGTGTGCTGGATGAAGAACGTGTGGTCGTGGCCGGTGTTCGGATCCTTCGCGTTGTACTTGGCGCCGGGACTCCCGTCGGGGACCGCCTCCTCGGTGTAGATCGCGCCGACTGGACAGACGTCGGGCTGGTAGCACGCGGT
>JANOWV010000231.1:0-3153 GCA_031418075.1 Actinomycetes bacterium | reverse complement strand
GCAGCAAGGCCCGCCACGACGAGCAGGACCAGCGCGCCGTTCGCCAGGAGCGTGAGGACCGTGAAGACGGTGTTCGCCGTGTCGACTCCGTGCATGCTCAGCCGATGTCGAGCCGACCGTTGAGCGTCGGCTGCTTGCCGTCCGAGAGCACGGGTGTCGCGACGATCCGCCACTCCCCGGGGCCAGGGACATCGAAGCCGGGCGAGTAGTAGTGGCCGGGCCCGAGTGTCCGCAGGGGCACGTCGATCGGCGCGACGTCGCCGTCCGGGAGCGCGAAGGTCACGGTCAGCTCGTCGGCACCGAGCGGAGCGCCTTCCGGGGTGAACAGGTCGACGTGGATGTCGTTTCGGCCCGAGATCCCAGGAGTGACCGTGACGTCGACGGAGATCGTGGCTGCCTCCATCGTCACGCCAACGGCGCCACTGGTGGACTGCGTCGAGGAGTAGCCGGGCGCCGCGTTCACGAGCAGCGCGGTCGCGGCAAGTACCGCGAGTCCGAGCGCGATCTCGACGACGACGGATCGGCGCAAGGCGCTGCGTTCGGCCGTCACCTCGGCTTCCGTCGGCTCGGCCGGTGCCGGTGCGCCGCCGGGCTGGTTCCCCGCGTCCAATAGGCGCGACCGCATCGACATGCGCAAGACGACCTCGCGGCTGAACGCCGCCACGACGACGATCCCCGCGACGATCACCAGCTTCACGACCAGGATGCGGCCGTAGTCGGTGTCGCGCACCGCGTCGAACGAACCTAGCTGCCGCACGCTCTGGAACGTGCCGGTGACGGCGATCACACCGATGCACCCGAGTGCGATGCGCGAGAACCGCGCCAACGACTCGGTGGTGGCCTTCACGGCCGAGGACCCGAGCGTGATCGTGGCGAGCGCCACGACCCCTCCGAGCCAGACCGCCATCGCGAGCACATGCAGGGTGTCGGCGATCACCGCAGCGGTCGTCCACCGTCCACTGATGGCGTGACCCGACAACCCCGGGGTCGCCGCGAGGAGGACCGCGACAGCCACCCCGACGGGGATCCACCACACTGGGAGTGTCCGCGGACGATCGTCGTCGTTTGCACCACGATCACGCGACGCCAGGAGCGCGAGCAGCGGTACGGCGATCACCAGCAGCACGAGCCGAGCGAGCCACGCCTGCCCGATGCGCTCGTCGATCGTGTCGCCCAGAAGACTCGTCGAGAACACGTCGCCGATCCCGAGACCGGCCACGTACGGGCCGTACACGAAGAGGCTCACGACCGTCGCGACCGCGGTGGCGACCCAGCCCACGCGGATCACGCGTCGGGTGGCGATGGCCCGTCGGGCTCCCGGCCAGAGCAACGCGAACACGGCGCCGCCGATGAGGAGTGCGAGACCGGCGAAGCCGAGCCAGCGGGCAGTCCCGTAGGCGACGCCGACGATTCGATCGCCGCCCTGGTCGGCGAGCAACCGGTCGGCCAGCTTCGTGACCTGCCGGCTCGTCGCACTCGGCTGCGCACCCGACCCGACCTGGAAGGTGAAGGCGCCGCTCACCGGGTGCCCGTCGTTGGACGTGACCCGGAAGGTGACGGCGTAGGAACCCTCGTCGAGCGTGGGGAGGCTGAGGGCGGCGACGCGGCCGGAGACGTCGACCACGCCCTCGTCGATTCGGTTCGCGTCAGTGTCGAAGACGCGAATCGCGCCGTTGGCGACTGCAACCGGTTCGGTGAACTCGAGGTCGATGGATGCGGGACTCTCGTTCAGCACGGCGCCCTCCGCGGGCGTCGAGCTCGCGAGGTCGGCGTGCGCGAAGGCGGGGCCCGCAGTCGCCAGCACCAGGCCCGCGGCCAGGGCCGACGCGGCGAGGATTCGGACGAGGGACCTCGATGCGCGCATGGCTGGTTCGCGACTCCTGATCTCCGGGGGCGCACCAGTATTGTCGCCGCGCGCATGGCGATGTGGATGCGGATGTTGGCGCGGACTTCACGGTTCGCCGGCGTCGCACTGGTCTTCGGTGCCTTCGTGGTGGTCACGACGCCGAGCGCCGCATCGGCGCACGGTGTCGGCGGCATCGAGGCGACCAACTACCGCACGCGAGTCGACTCGGTAGATCCAGTCATTCCGGGCGTCGCCGTGCGCGCCGTCGACCTCGGGACGCGCCTCGAGCTGACGAACTACCGAGCCGAGGACGTCCTCGTGCTCGGATACGACGGTGAGCCGTACCTACGAGTGGGTCCGCGGGGCGCCTTCGAGAACATCCGGTCACCGGCGACCTACCTGAACCGGACAGCTCGACCCGGCGAGGCCACTGAGGCGATACCCGCGACAGCCGATTCGAATGCGACACCCCGGTGGCGCCGCATCGACGACAGTCAGACGGTGCGATGGCACGACCACCGTGTCCATTGGATGGGCCGCACCGACCCGCCTTCAGTCCAGCGAGACCCGGGCCGCGAGCACCTCGTCCAACGGTTCCAAGTGGAGTTGCGGCGAGGGGACACGATCATCGCCGTGCGTGGCGACGTCCGTTGGATCCCCGGGCCATCCCCCGTACCGTGGGTGATCGGCGCAGTCGTCCTCGTTGCGCTCGTGATCGTCGCGAGCCGCTTCCGCCACCGGACCGTGTTCGTCGCCGCCGCGCTCGGGATGGTGGCCACGACAGAAGCGCTCCATGTCGTCGGCAGCTGGGGAGCGACCACCGTAGGGACGGGCGGACGTCTCGGCGCCAGCATCTACGCGATCGGCGCGGTCCTGATCGCCGTCGTCGCGCTGGTGTGGGTGCTCCGGCGGGGCCTCGATCGGGGCGCGCCGCTCGTGCTCCTCGCTGGGCTCTTCCTCGCGCTCGCCGGCGGACTCACCGACGTGCCCGCGCTCGGGCGATCGGGCATCCCAACGACACTTCCGCTCGACCTCGCGCGGGCGACCGTGATGACGGCGCTCGGTGCGGGGCTCGGGCTCGCGGCGGTCGGCGGTCGGCGACTTCGCGTCCCCGAACGGACTCGCAACGACGCGCCGCCATCGGGTGCCCGGGTGTAGACCGCGACGCACGTCGGCGCCGGTGCGGATGCCGACGCCCACCCCGACGCTGGGCGACTCAACCGGCCCCGGGGAATGCGGGACAACCGAGCGCGGTGGCGATGCGCTCGAGGTTGCGGGCCATGACCCGCACGTAGTCGGAACCGTTG
>JANOWV010000230.1:0-2082 GCA_031418075.1 Actinomycetes bacterium | reverse complement strand
TCGAAGTCGGCGCAGTCGTAGTCGGGGGGTGGTGGCGGGACGCAGGCGCCGTGGTACTGGGGCAGACAGCCCTTGTCGGACGAAGAGGGAGGAGGTCGCTCGCCGCGCTGCGCGCCCTGCACGTCACAGCTCTTCCAGAGTCCGCGCTCGTGGGTGCGGGCCGTCGCCGCGAGCCGACGGAACTGCTCTGCGTGCGCGACGTTCGGGGGGATGGTCGAGACGTACGCGTACCCGCGGCGCACGAGCGCCGCGTTCACGAAGAGATCATCGCTCACCCGGTAGACGTACGCGAGCAGTCGCTCGTAGCGGTCATACCGCTCGACGTCGAACACCAGGTGGATGCGGTCACCCGGCTCGAGCAGCGAGCGCGCGAAGCGGGTCGCCTTCTTCCCGTAGCACTCATTGCCGAACTCGGGATGTTGCGTCTCGGGAGTGTCGATGCCGATGAGGCGGACGCGGGTGCCGTCGCGGAGGACAAACGTGTCGCCGTCGCTCACCTCCGCGAGGGTCGCGTTCCGTTCTCGTGGGCTGGACTGGGCCCTCGCCGTGCTCGCGCCGACCAAGACCGAGACCGCGACTGCGGCCGCGACCATCGCCCAGGGGCGTCTCCAACGGTGCATCGGCCCAGTCCACCACGGACCTGAGACACGCACGGTCGTTCACCTGATCGCGGCTCCGGTGTCTTGTTTCGCCGACCCGAGGAGACGACAATGACGATCGAAGACGTGCGGGTGCGACTGCGCACCAAGCTGGAATCGGCGTTCGGCGCCGAGGAGGCGTCACTGCTCATGGACCGACCCCCGGGTGGGTGGAACGACCTGGTCACGAACCAGGTCCTCGACGCCAAGCTCGACGCGCTGCGGTTCGAGTTCGTTGCCACCATGGAACGTGGGTTCCGGCTCCAGACCTGGCGGCTGGTCGGAATGAACTTCGTGGCGTTCGGGCTGTTCGCGACGTTGGTGCGTCTGTCCTAGGTGTTCGTCAGTGCCCCAACACCGGGTGGGGCACGTACGGCTCTTCGAGGCGGGTGATCTCCTCGGCGCTCAGCTCGAGCTGCTCGGCGGCGATCGCGTCCTCGAGGTGCGTGATCTTCGTGGCGCCCACGATCGGGGCTGTCACCCCCGGCTTGTGCAACAGCCATGCGAGGGCCACCTGCGCGGCGGAGACGCCCCGCTCCTTCGCCACCTCGGCCACGCGCTCGACCACGTCGAAGTCGGTGGGCTGGTTGTAGAGGAAGTCGGTGAACGCGTCGGTGCTCGATCGGGTGGTGCGCTTCTCGCCGTCGCGGGTGCGGTTGCCGGCGAGGACGCCGCGGGCGAGTGGGCTCCACGGGATGACGCCGACACCCTGGTCGAGGCACTGCGGGATCATCTCCCGCTCCTCCTCGCGGTAGATCAGGTTGTAGTGGTTCTGCATCGACACGAACTTCGCTCCGCCCGCGCGTTCCGCTGCGTGCTGCGCCTTGGCGAACTGCCACGCGTGCATGCTGCTGGCGCCGATGTAGCGGGCCTTCCCTGCGCGCACGACCTCGTCGAGTGCACCCATCGTCTCCTCGATCGGCGTGTTCGTGTCGAAGCGGTGGATCTGGTACAGGTCGACGTAGTCGAGGCCGAGCCGGGTGAGCGATGCATCGATCGCCGACAGGATGTGCTTGCGACTGAGTCCGCCGCCGTTGGGACCGGGCGTCACCGGCATGAACACCTTGGTCGCGATCACCGCCTCGTCGCGGCTGAGGTACTTCGGGACCAGCCGACCGGTCACGACCTCGCTCGTGCCGGCGGAGTACGCGTCGGCGGTGTCGAAGAAGAAGATGCCGGCCTCGACAGCCGCTCGGACGAACGGCTCGGCAGCCGCTTCATCGAGCGCCCACGGACGGTCGCTGCTGCTGCCGTAGCTCATCATCCCGAGGCAGATGCGCGACACCCGCAGCCCGGCCTTCCCGAGGTTCACTGCTCTCATGAGGCGCACCGTATCTCGCGAACGGCGGGAGGGACGCACGACGACTGGGACGAGTACGACCGGGTGATGCGTGAAGACGGCCGGGTTGCGGTGTTCGTGCACCCGGAGCGGATCACCTCGAAC
>JANOWV010000229.1:0-2263 GCA_031418075.1 Actinomycetes bacterium | reverse complement strand
TCAGGATCAGCAATGCGTACCGATGGAACCAGTCGCGGTGTCGCACGTAGAGCCAGAGTGCGATCACCGGCGTGACGACGAAATGCGACAGGTACATCACCCAGACGGGGTAGTCCCACCAGTGAGGAGTGCCCCGATCGACCAGGGCGTTCTGGAGGCGGATGGTGGGCACGACGCCGCCGAAGAGGAACTCGTCGACGCGCAGCTGCGGTTCGGTCGTGGCCCGGGGGATCAGGTCGACCGCGCGACTGCGGACGAGGTCGTAGCCGGCCGCGATCACGAGCACCGGGAGCCAGTCGAAGACGATCCGTGCGAGCGGGTGCGGGTTGCGCCACGAGGCCAGGAACGCCAGCCCGATCAGCCAGAACAGCACGTACGGTCGGGCCGGCAGGTCACCGAGCGCGCCGACGGCGACCGCGCTCGCGCTCGCGTAGCCGGCGAGGACGAAGGCGCGCTGCGACCGCGAGAGCGTTCGACCGGGCGCTGTCGCCAGGAGGGTCGGCGCGGGCGCCGGGGTGGCCTCGTTCTCCGACACGGCGCTCGACATGGGCGGCGATGATCGTATATCGGCCATGGGCGCACGTTCCCGTCCGGTACCGTTCCGCGCATGTTCGTGAAGATCTGTGGTGTCACGAACGAGGAGGATGCGCTGCTCACTGTCGCATTGGGCGCCGATGCGATCGGGTTCAACTTCGTCCCCGGCAGCCCTCGCCAGATCACCGTCAACGACGCGCGGGATGTCCTTCGACGGCTCCCGCCCGAGACGCTCACGGTCGGAGTGTTCCGGGACGAGCGCCCCGAGCGGGTTGCCGAGATCGTGAACGGCCTACGCCTGGGTGGCGCCCAGCTCAACGGGCGCGAGCCGCAGTCCGAGGCACGCTGGATCCGGACCCGGGTGCCGTTCCTCATCCAGTGCTTCCGCGCTGGTGACCCCGCCATCGCGGCGAGTGCGCAAGGCCCTGCCGATGTGGTGCTCCTCGACAGCGGTGCACCCGGTACCGGGGAGCTCTTCGACTGGGCCCTGGCCGAAGGGGTGCCGCCAGGGACTCGGTTGCTGCTCGCGGGAGGGCTCGCGCCCGACAATGTCGCGGCGGCGATTCGGCGGGTCCGGCCGTGGGGTGTCGACGTCGCCACGGGGGTGGAGACGGAGCCGGGCTCCGGTCGCAAGGATGCCCGCAAGCTCGCACGTTTCCTCGAAGAGGCGCGCGAAGCCGGTGTCGAGGTGGAGTCCGATGGCTGGGTGCCGGCCGACGCCGAGCCGTTCGACTGGCAGGTCGACGAGGTGCTGCCGGATCCCTGAACGTGGGGCGCACGGAAGGAGCGGGGCTCGCCACGACGCGCACCCGTATCATCAACCACCAATCGGAACGCAGGAGCATGCGATGAGCACACGCGGGACGACGGTCCCCAACTCGGCCGGCCCGGAACCCGCCGGGCTCGGACGCTTCGGCGAGTTCGGCGGTCGGTTCGTCCCCGAGACATTGGTCCCCGCGCTCGAGGAGCTCGAAGCGGAGTTCCGCACGGCGTGGGCGTCGCCCGAGTTCCGTGCCGAGCTCGACGCGCTGCTGGCGAACTACGCCGGGCGCCCGACGCCGGTCACGGAGTGCCGACGACTCTCCGAGCGACTCGGCCTGCGGGTGTTCCTCAAGCGTGAGGACCTCACGCACACCGGCTCCCACAAGATCAACAACGTCCTCGGCCAGGCGCTGCTCACCCGGCGGATGGGCAAGCACCGGGTCATCGCGGAGACCGGTGCCGGCCAACATGGCGTCGCCATCGCGACGGCGGCGGCCCTCTTCGGGCTCGACTGCACCGTCTTCATGGGCGCGGTCGACGTCGAGCGCCAGGAGCTCAACGTCTGGCGTATGCAGCTGCTCGGCGCGGAGGTCATCCCGGCGACGTCGGGCAGCGCGACGCTGAAGGACGCGATCAATGAAGCGCTGCGTGACTGGGTCGCGAGCGTCGAGTCGACGCATTACTGCATCGGGTCGGTGGTCGGCCCCCACCCATACCCGTGGATCGTCCGGGAGCTCCAGCGGGTTGTGGGGGACGAAGCGCGTGAGCAGACGCGCGTCATGCTCGGGTCCGACCCCCAGTACGTCGTGGCCTGCGTCGGTGGCGGTTCCAACGCGATGGGGACGTTCGCGGGCTTCCTCGAGACCGATGCCCGACTCGTGGGCGTCGAGGCTGCGGGCCTGGGGCTGGAGTCGGGGAAGCACGGCGCGTCACTCACCCGCGGCGTTCCCGGCGTGCTGCATGGCGC
>JANOWV010000228.1:0-2144 GCA_031418075.1 Actinomycetes bacterium | reverse complement strand
GTGCAGCACGGCCCGGTCGAGAACCTCAACGTCATCCACGGTTTCGCTCCCGACCTCGCCGAGTTTCTCGATCTCCTCCGGCCCGACGTCGACTTGTCCCAGGTCCGGGTCGGGCCGATCGGCGCAGTCATCGGCACCCATGGCGGTCCTCGAGTGGTTGGCGTCGCGTTCCACCGTTGCCGTTCCTGACCGCGCGCGCCTGACACATGGCCACCGAGCGCTCCCGCTAGCGTTGGGCCGCCGTGGTCGACACCCAGTTACAGAAGTCGCCCGAAATCCAGCCCGGGCGCCGCCTCGCGATGCGCTACCGCCTCGAACGCCTGATCGCGCACGGTGGCATGGCCACGGTGTGGCTCGCGACCGACGAACAACTCCGGCGGCCCGTCGCGGTGAAGCTGCTCCACGAGCATCTCCGCGACCCGATCTCCGTCGAACGTTTTCGCGGCGAGGGCAAGCTTGCAGCCCAGCTCTGCCACCCCGGCATCGTCGCCATCTATGACACGTTCCACGACCATGGGATCGACGGCATCGTTCTCGAGTACGTGCACGGCAGGACGTTGCGGGCGCGTCTCGACGACGGTTCGCCGATGTCGATCGAAGAAGCAGTCACCACCGCTCGGTCGGTCGCAACCGCGTTGGCCGAGGCGCATCGACGCGGGCTCGTCCACCGCGACATCAAACCGGCGAACATCCTCCTCGGTGAGCGAGGTGCCGTGAAGGTGACCGACTTCGGCATCGCGAAGTTGCTCGACGGTTCCGACCTGACACAACCAGGCACCGTGGTCGGAACCGCCAAGTACCTTGCCCCCGAGCAGATCACCGGAAATCCGCTCGACGGACGTGCCGATGTGTACGCACTCGGAGTGGTGTTGTACGAGATGCTTGCGGGAGTCGCACCATTCGTCAGCGACACCGACGCAGCCACCGCTCTCGCGCGGTTGCAGATGGCGGCGCCGTCGTTGCGTCGCCATCGGCCCGATCTCCCCGACGACTTGCCCGATCTCGTCGACCGGATGCTCGAACGCGTCCCGGCCCGTCGGCCCGATGCCGATTCGGTCGCGAACGCGCTCGCAGCCCACGTCGCCGCGATTCCGCCCCGTTCTTCGACCTTGCCCCGGGTGGTCTCGGTACGCGCTCGCGCACGACGACCTCGCGCACACCTGCTCATCGCGAGCGCTTTCGTCCTCGGCGCGCTCGCGGTCGCGGGGGTGCTGGTCGGACGCACCGATGCCGGACGCGGCCTGCGCGAGAAGCTCGGCCTCGAGAACAGCTCGCCGCCTCCGTCCACTGTGGCATTCCCGCTCGGCTCGGCCACCGTCGCCTCATTCGATCCCGATACCGAAGGCGGCGTCGAACACCCGGAGCTCGTCACCTTCCTCACCGACGACAAGCCGGCAACGGTATGGACAACCGAGAGATACGCGAATCGAGATTTCGGTGGTCTCAAGGAAGGTGTCGGGATCGTGATCGATCTCAGGCGGACGATCACCGTCAGCGAACTGCGGGTACGAGGGGCCTCATCAGGGTGGAGCGCCTCCGTCTACGTCGCCGACGGGGCGGCTGATGCGATCGACAGTTGGGGCAACGCACGGGCCCGGCGCGGCAATGTGGACGGCGACGCTACGTTCACCTTCGCGCCGACCCGAGGACGTACCGTCTTGTTGTGGATCACCGACCTCGGCGACACAGCACAGGTGCGCATCGGTGAGCTCGAGCTTCGCGGACCGGCCTGAGCCGACCGTCGGCGCGTCCCGGCGCTCGGCGTCGACCGACGACGCAGAACTCGTAGGTCGAGCCGCACACGGCGAACGCGACGCTCTCGACACGCTCCTGCGTCGCCATCAACACCGGATGTACGCCATCTGTCTGCGCATGACCGGCAACGAGGCCGACGCCCGAGACGCGACGCAGGAGGCCATGCTCGCGGTCTGCCGCGGTGTCTCCCTGTTCGACCAGCGGAGCTCATTTTCGACCTGGGTCTACCGGGTCACGACCAACGCCTGTCTCGACGAGCTCCGGCGGCGGGCTCGTCGTCCGCTCGCGTCCGGATCGCCCACCGATCTCGCCACGCGCGTCCAGGCGGCCCCCGACGATGCCGTCACCGCGCGCCTCACCCTCGACGCGGCGCTTGCACGTCTCCCGAT
>JANOWV010000227.1:0-5928 GCA_031418075.1 Actinomycetes bacterium | reverse complement strand
GCATCCTCAACCCCGGCAAGCTCGGCCTCCCCAGCCCCTTCGGCCCCAGTCCTTCGTGGCCCGGAACGCCATGATCTCGGTCCGGCGATGAAGGGCCGGCCGTGAAGCGACAGGTACTGGTCGTCGACGTGGGGACGTCGTCGGTGCGCGCATCGGTCATCGACGGCGACGCGCGGGTGGTCACTGAGCATCGCAGCGCGCTGCTCCCGAGCTCGCCGGCACCGGGCCTCGTCGAGTTCGATGCCGCCGAGATGGCCCGGCTGGCGATCGACCTCGCAACCGCCGCGTTGGGAGCCGCCGGACCCGTCGACGCCGTCGGGATCGCCAACCAACGGGCATCCACCGTGGTGTGGGATCGCGCGACGGGTGCACCGGTCGGACCGGGACTCGGTTGGCAGGACTTGCGGACGCTCGGCCGCTGTCTCGAGCTCGCGGGCTCCGAGCTCCGTTTCGCCCCGAACCAGAGCGCGACGAAGGCGGAGCATCTCCTCGACCTCGTCGACCCCGACCGCTCTCGGGACCTCTGTGTCGGGACCGTGGACTCATGGATCGCGTGGACCCTGTCTGGCGGCACGGCACACGTGACCGACGCGTCCAACGCGCAGGTGACGGCCCTGCGCACCGCCGACAACACCGACTGGGCTTCCGCACCGCTCGACGCGCTGCGCATCCCGTACGACGCGCTCCCCACGGTCGTCGATACGGCCAGCGTGTTCGCAGAGGCGACCGTACTCCCGGGCACGCCACCACTTGCCGGCCTCATCGGCGATCAACAGGCCTCGCTGCTGGGGCAGGGTTGCGTGCGGGCGGGCGACGCCAAGATCACGTTCGGCACCGGCGGCATGCTCGACGTCGTGCTCGACGGTCCGCCCGGGCGTCTCGATCGACGCGGCGACGCAGGCACGTTCCCGATCGTCACCCGCCGGTTCGAGGGCGTCGACCACTGGGGTGCCGAGGGGGTGATGCTCACGGCCGGCACGTGCCTCGAGTGGTTGCGCGACGACCTCGGCCTGCTCGCGAGTGTCGACGAGTCAGACGCTGTCGCGGCCGCGTGCACCGACACCGGTGACGTCTGGTTCGTCCCTGCACTGCTCGGCCTCGGCACGCCGCACTGGGACTACGGGGCCCGGGGCACCCTCGTGGGGATCACCCGGGGGACGGGGCGGTCAGAAGTCGTCCGTGCGGTCCTCGAGGGAATCGCCCACCGCGGCGCCGACCTCGTCGACGCCGCCGAGCGCGACTCCGACCTGCGCCTCGAGCGCCTCCGCGTCGACGGTGGGATGGCGGCGAACCAGGTCTTCCTCACTGCGCTCGCATCGGCGACCCAACGACCGGTCGAGGTCGCGCCGGTTCGGGAGGCGACCACACTCGGTGCCGCCTTCTGCGCCGGTCGCGCCGCCGGGCTCTGGGCCGACGACGAGCAGCTCGCGGCGACCTGGCGCCCGACCCGGGTGGTGGAGCCCGCCCAGCCGAGCGACCGGGATCGGTGGCACGAGGCCGTCGCGCGCGCCGGTGGCTGGATCCCCGGCCTCTCTGCGCTCGACTTCTGATCACCCGGCGCGATCCCCTCGGCAAGGAACGCAGCGGCCGGTGCCGCCGGTCACGCAGGATCGTCTGAGGGGTCGTGGGCCAGGCGTGCGGGTCGTCGGCGTGGCGGTGATCGCCGATCCCCCTCGTCCCGTCGTCGTCGCGTGACGGCCCGCACGCCTTCATCGTCGCCCGCTGCTCCCCAGTCCCCGTGTGGACGACCGCGCTACGGGACTGCGACGCTGCAGCGATGAGCACCGAGCACCGACCCACCTCCGTCGCGATCGACGACCTCGCCGCACCTCACTTCCCGGCGCACATCACCGAGATGCTGGAGGTCGTCGAGCCGATGGCGGCCGAGCTCTCCTTCTCACTCGACGCGGTGCTCGCCCAGGCCAGCGCCGAGACCGGCCTCGACGACTTCGGCGACGACTGGTTCCGCGAACCAGTGGACGTCGTGCTCCGGGCCTTCGAAACCGAAGGCGAGCTCTCCGCCTTCGGTCGGGTCAGCGTGCACAGCCAGATGGTCGGACACATGCGCAACCGTCTGCGCGTGGAACACCTCGTCTCGACCCATCCGGAGGTCCTCGACACCGACATCGCCGCGCCGATCGTGATCATCGGCCAGCCGCGCACGGGCACGACGCACCTGCACAACCTCATGGCCGAGGATCCGGCGCTGCGCTCGCTCCGGTACTGGGAGAGCCTCGAGCCGGTCCTCTCCGACGACGAGCGGGCCGCAGTGGCAGCCGGTGTGCCGGATCCCCGGTTCGAGCGTTGTGCGGTCGGTCTCGACTTCCTCAACGAGGCGATGCCGCTGTTCAAGCGGATGCACGAGATGACCGTCGAGCACGTCCACGAGGAGATCCAGCTCCTCGCGATCGCCGGCTCCACGATGTTGTTCGAGACGAGCGCCGTGCTCCCGACGTGGCGCGAGTGGTACGTCGGACACGACCAGACGCCCGCGTACGAGTACCTCGTGCGGGTGCTCCAGTGCTGCCAGTGGTTACGCGGCGGGGAACGTTGGGTGCTCAAGTCGCCACAGCACCTCGAGCAGATCCCCGCGCTCCTCGACGTCTTCCCCGACGCGACGTTCGTGTTCACCCATCGCGATCCGGTCTCGGTGATCGCGTCGAACGCCACGATGATCGCCTACACCGCCCGCTTCTCGGCGCAGTCCCCCGACCCGGTGCGAATCGGCCACTACTGGGCCGACCGGATCGAGGAGATGCTCCGGGCCGGGATGCGCGACCACGCGTTGCTCCCCGTCGACCGCACCATCGACGTTGCGTTCGACGAGTTCATGGCCGACGACCTCGCGATGGTGGAGCGGATCTACGCTGTCGCCCAGCAACCGTTCACCGATGCGGCGCGCGCTGCGATGGAGTCGTTCATCACGGCGCACCCTCGGGGTCGCCACGGCGGCGTGCGGTACGACCTCGCAGGTGACTTCTCGCTCGACGCGACCGAGCTACGAGCGCGACTGCGCGACTACACCGACGCGTTCGACGTCACGCTGGAGGGTTGACCGGCCGGATCGCGTCACCGATCTCGATGGGGCCACCCTCGACGATCTCGGCACGCAGGCCGCCCCGATGCACGAACGCCTTGCGCGCCTGCTTTCCGGTGACCTCCTCGAGGTACGCGCAGGGCTCGGAGAGGTCGTAGCCCCGCAGCAGCACGTCGCCGACCCGGAACTCCTTGCCGACGAGGTGGTTCAGCGCGACACCTTCGACCACGAGGTTGCGACGCGTCTCGCGTTCCTCCATGCCGACGCCGTACGACTCGTTGGCCGCGGCGATCGCCTCCCGTTCGATGAGTGTGATCGCGCGCTTGCCGACCTTCGTCCCCGAGAACTTCCCCGCTTCGATCGCGTACCGGTCGCCGGCGAGTCCGCTCCCCGCGATCGCCTCGACGGTTTCGCGCGCCTCCATCGGTGCACCTTCAGCCGGTGCGGTGAACATCGCGACCACTCGTCCCTCGAACATGGGCGTCATCGTCCCTCAGGAGCACCCGGAGATGCCAACGAGTTCGTGATGTCCAGCCAGCCGGTCTCCGGCGACCCGTTGACGGCCTTCCACCTCGCCAGCACACGGACGAGGTATGGGGCACCCTCGTCATCCCCCGGCCCGAGCGGGAACGGGATCGGCACGACGCTCAGGATCTCCACCTCGGCGGCGCCGTGCTCGCCCCCGAGTGAGATCGCGACCGGGAGCCCGGTGGCGTCCAGCGTCGCGTCCGCGCCGGGCGTCGACCCCGCCGCCGGCCCATCGGCCACGAACGACCCACGGCCGTCGAACTCGATCCGATCCGTGCCGATCAGGACGTCACCGAAGACGGAGCCCTCGTCCCACTCGAGGTCGAGTCCGACAGCGAGGCGCTCGCCCACCTCGCCGTGCAGTGCGTCGGCGGGATCGTCGAGCCGGACGCCGAACGCCTCCAGCCCGATCGTCCAGTGCACGTCGGGCGTCTCGCACACGAGCTCGGCCCAGAGCCCCTCGGCACGCACCGTGAGGTCGCCGGGACGACGGGGCCTCGGCACGTCGTGGTCGCGCACGACGACGATCCCGACGTCGGGCCCGACGAGATACGCCCAGAACCACGCCGTGCCGGAATCCGGCGGGAGCACGAGCTGGACGAAGCCACCGCGCACGTCGCAATTCGCGTCGTCGGTCACGAAGTCGCAGCGCCAGGCCCCGGTGCGATGCACAGTGCGAGCGTAGGGCGGCCGATACGATTTCTCTCGTGCGCACGAACCTTCACACCACTCGGGGACGCGCCCATCGCGTCGACATCGACGGGGTCTCCGTGCACGCGGTCGAGTGGCTGCCGCGCACCGCGGCGTCGGGACCGAAGCGCCCCGGCACGCAGCGCGTGCTGCTGGTGCACGGCCTCGGTGCCAACACGCTGTCGTGGGCCGCGGTCGCACAGGACCTCGCCGACCATCTCGGTGCGACGGTCACTGCGCTCGACCTCGCCGGACACGGGCGCACCCGCGCCACCACCCGCCCGGCGACGATCGAGAGCAACCGCGACCTGATCACCGCCTTCCTCGAGCGGGACGGGCGAGCCACGCTCTTCGGCAACTCCATGGGTGGCGTGCTCGCCGCGGGCGTCACTGCCCGTCGGCCGGAGCTCGTGGACGCGCTGGTGCTCGTGAACCCGGCACTCCAATGGCGCGGCGTGAAGTCGCGGGACTGGCGCCGGATCGCCCGATTCGTCCCGGTGATGGTGCCCTCCGTCGGTCACCGAGCGGTTGCCACCCGCGCCCGCGCGCTCGGACCGGAGCGTCTCGTCGACCTCAGCCTCGCGATGAGCCTCCACGACCCGACGAGGCTCGACCCGACGTTGCGGCGACGGCTCGTGCACCTCGCGGCCGAGCGGTTCGCGTACCCCGAGGCGCCACAGGCCTACGCCGACGCGGCCCGGACCCTGCTGCGAGAGCTCTCCGACGGGGCCGACACCGACCTCGGGGTGGCGGCGGGGGCGCGACCGACGCTCCTGATCCACGGTGCACTCGACCGGCTGGTCGGGGTCGACCTCGCGCACGCTGCCGCGGCGCGCCACGAGCAGCTGGAGCTCCGGATCCTCGACGACCTCGGCCATGCGCCCCAGCTCGAGGACCCTTCGACGTTCCTCGCCGTCACCACCGGCTGGCTCGACGACGTGCTGATCCCCCGGCCCGCCTGAACGCACCCGCGCTCGTCCGACCGGGAAACAACGTCCGGGTGCCTCCTCCCGGGCGCCTGCGACCGGGCGCCGGATCGGGTGACAGGATGGCAGCCGCACGCGACGGAGCAGGGAGTGATGGGCGCCACGGGCCGAGACGGCACACCACCGGCACGACCGGGTTCCGGGGCGCCCGGGCTCCTCGACGAGCCGGTCCAGGCGCTGGTCGCCGAGCTCACCGAGATCCTCGAGGGTTTCGCCCGTCGGGCGGGAACGACGGCGAGCTCCGGTGCCCTCGAACGCGACGCGGCGCTCGAGGCGCAAGCCATCGCGGCGTCGGTGATCGCCGCCGACGGGCACCCGTCTGATGCCGAGCTGCGCGCGTTTGCCGGTGCGCTCGCGCCGTGGTTCGAATCACTTCGCAGCGCCACACCCGAGCAGCTGCGCGGCAGTCCGGCGATCCGGCAGCACCGGGCCTTTCCGGTGACCCCGTCGCCGCTCTTCGAGACGATCGTCGTCGCCGACGAGCGGGAGCGGACTGCCGAGTCCTGGCGGTACTACGACGCCGCGCTCCGGGTGGCACACGCCGTGTGCGCGATCGACACGACGCCCACCCGCGAGGAGCTGCTCGCCGTCGACACCTTGCGGGCGATGCTCCTCCGCCGGATCGACGCTGCGGGCATCCCACGCGGCGACCGAGTGCACCCGGGGGCCGACGCTCGCACCCCCGCC
>JANOWV010000226.1:0-4332 GCA_031418075.1 Actinomycetes bacterium | reverse complement strand
GTCGTCGGACTTCGGCGACATCCTCGTCGACGGTCAGGGTCGCACCCTCTACGCGTACAACCCCGACGGCGAGAACATCGACGCGAGCCAGTGCACCGGCGGATGCGCGTCCGCATGGCCGCCGCTCACCGCGAAGAAGGCGACGGTAGCGAAGGGGCTCGACGCCTCGTTCGTGACCGTGAACGCGAGCAAGCAGGTCGCGTACAACAACCACCTGCTCTACCGCTTCGGTGGCGACTCCGCCAAGGGCGACGCCAACGGTCAGGGCGTGGGCGACGTGTGGCACGTGGTCGGGTCCGACGGGAGCCCGATCACCGGCTGATCCCGGTCGCCGGGACCGGACCGCGACTCGGATCGCGACCCGGACCACGTCGGCGGGCAACCTCCGTACGGGGCGTCCCGCTGCGGGCCTAACCTCGCCGGAGCAATGGGAATCGTCGACGAGGACATCACCCGGGTCCGGGACGCGACCGACATCGTCGCGCTCGTCAGCGAATTCGTCGCGCTGAAGCGGGTCGGCCAGCGGTACTCGGGGCTGTGCCCGTTCCACCAGGAGAAGTCGCCGTCGTTCTCGGTGAACCAGGAACTGGGGCTGTACCACTGCTTCGGGTGCCAGGCGAGCGGCGATTCCATCACGTTCCTGCGCGAGCTCGAGCATCTCGACTTCGTCGAGACGGTGGAACGGCTCGCGCAACGCGCCGGCATCACGCTCCGCTACGACGACAAGAGCGTGCAGCGCGATCGCTCGCGCCGGTCGCGTCTCGTCGAGGCCGTCACCGCCGCGGTCGACTACTACCACCGGCTCCTGTTGGAGGACCCAGCCGGCGGGAAGGCGCGCAAGTACCTGCGCGGTCGCGGGTTCGACGGCGACGCCGCGCGCCAGTTCGTGCTCGGGTACTCACCCGACGGATGGGACGCGCTCAGTCGGTACCTCCAGCAGGAGAAGAAGTTCTCCCGTGACGACATCGTCGCGGCAGGCCTCGCGTTCGTGAACAAGGCGAACCGTCTCCAGGACCAGTTCCGGGGCCGGCTCATGTTCCCGATCTACGACGCTCGCGGCGATGCCGCGGGCTTCGGTGGCCGCTCGCTCGGCGAGGACGGTCCCAAGTACAAGAACTCGCCGGAGACCCCGATCTACCAGAAGAGCCGGCTCCTGTACGGCCTCAACTGGGCGAAGGCCGACATCGTCGCCCGAGGGGAGGCGGTCATCTGCGAGGGGTACACCGACGTGATGGCGTACGCCCTGGCCGGGGCGCCGAACGCCGTGGCCACCTGCGGCACCGCACTGGCCGACGATCACGCCAAGGCGTTGAAGAACCTGGCCCGGAAGGTGGTGCTGGCCTACGACGCCGACGCCGCCGGGGCCGGCGCGGCCGAGCGTTGGTACAAGTGGGAGTCCGAGCTCGAGCTCGAGGTGAAGGTTGCGGGGCTCCCGCCCGGGAAGGACCCCGGCGACCTCTGGCGCGACGACCGGGATCGGTTGCTCACGTCGATCGCGGATGCGGTGCCGTTCCTCCAGTTCCGGGTCGATCGGGTGCTCGACGCCGCCGACCTGTCGACGATCGAAGGACGGGCCCGGGCTGCGGAAGCCGCGGCCCGGATGGTTGCCCAGCATCCGAGCCCGCTCGTCCGCGACCAGTACGCCGTGCAGCTCTCGGGTCGCCTCGACCTCGACGACGACAGCCTGCGCGGCCAGGTCGACCGGGCGACCCGCGAACCGCAACGTCCGGAGCGTCCGGTCGTGCGACGCGGTCGTGGGCCCAACGACCAGGGTGCCGACGAGCCGCCGCCCGCGGAGCCGCTGCGCGTCGACCGTCGGGAGCTCGATGTGCTCCGCTGGGCGATCCACGAGCCGGAGCTCGTGGCCGACTGGCTCGACGAGTCACTGCTGCTCGACCCGGTCGCGCGTGGCGCCTACGACCTGCTCATCTCGCGCCATGACCTCCACGAGGCGATCGACAGCGCGACCGGTCCGACGCGTCTGCTCTTGGAGCAGCTTGCCGTCGAGGAGCCGCTCGCCGACGACGAACCGACGACGATCCGCGCGCGCCTGATGGTGAACACGGTCGTCCCCGTCGCCAAGCGCGTGCTCGTCCGACTGTTGCGTGACGGCGACGCGCGTTCGAACGAGGTGAACCATCTGCTTGACACGCTCGCGCACGAACGGGAGATCGGTGATTGGCCGCGCGCGCTCGAAGCCGCGAGCCAGTTGGTAGTCTGGATCGTCGCCGACGCGCGACGGGTCGAAGCGGTCGCGACCGCAATGCCGGACGAGCCAGATACCGGCGAGGCGACAGCGAACGGTTCGGCGACCAACGAACCAGTAGCGAACGAACCAGATGCGTCAGACGAACACGATGCAGCGAACGAGCCGGTGACGGCGTCAGTATCGGCATCACCGGAGCACGCGGAAGACGTGGAGCAGTCGGAACAGGTGGAGCAGGAGTCGTGACGGAGCCGGATGTCGTTACCAGCGACCCGGCGAACGACGCTGCATTGGAAGCGTTGATCGTCCGCGCCGAGAAGCACGGGTCAGTCACCGAGGAAGAGGTCTTCGCCCACTACGACCTCCTCGACCCGGAGCCGGCCGAGGTGCAGGCCGTGTACGACCGTCTGCGGTTGCGCGGAGTGGAAGTCATCGACGAGGTGATCGCCGAGCTGCGCGCCGAGGACGAAGGGCGCAGTCCCGCTGCGGCCGGTGGGAGCGCCGAGAAGCGCCATCACCCGCGCAAGCTCACCGCGGCTGAGCGCTTCGACGGCGCGCTCCAATCGGGTGCCGACCGTGGCGACGGCGGCAGCTTCGACCCGGTGCGCATGTACCTCAAGGAGATCGGGCGGTACCGACTCCTCACCGGCGACGACGAGAAGGCCAAGGCGAGGCGGATCGAGGCGGGTGCCGACGCATTCGCGGCCACGACGCCCCCGGAGGAGGTCGAGCTCGCGGCGGAGATTGTCGATCCGACCGACTTCACCAAGCGCCAGTCCACCCGCAGCGGCCTTCAACGGGCGCTCGAGCTGGCGGTCGCCATGCGGGTCGAGTGCAGTCCGGGGGCCACCGACGAGCAGCTCTCGACCATCACGTCAACCCTCGAGACCGAGCTCACCAAGCTCCTCCCGATGCCCGTCGGGCCCGCCGCGAACCTGCAGCAGGTAGCGGCGCTCACCGATGAGAACTACCGCAAGCTCATCGAGATGGCGGAGCAGCTGGCGGGAAGCGTCGAGGCCGACAGCGACGCGCACGCCCGGGCCACCGACATCGCGTCGCTCATCGACGGCGAGCTCGCAAAGCAAGAGCTCACGAACGCGAACCTGCGCCTCGTGGTGTCGATCGCGAAACGGTACGTCGGGCGGGGGATGGCGCTGCTCGACCTCGTGCAGGAGGGAAACCTGGGCCTGATCCGTGCAGTCGAGAAGTTCGACTACACGAAGGGGTTCAAGTTCTCGACGTACGCAACGTGGTGGATCCGCCAGGCCATCACCCGGGCGATCGCCGACCAGGCCCGCACGATCCGGATCCCGGTGCACATGGTCGAGACGATGAACAAGGTGCTGCGCACGCAGCGCCAGATGCTCCAGGAGCTCGAGCGCGAGCCGACCGTGGAAGAGGTCGCCGCCAAAGTCGACCTGACTCCCGAGAAGGTGCGCGAGATCCAGCGGATCTCCCAGGAGCCGCTGTCGCTCGAGACGCCCGTCGGCGAAGAGGACGACTCCAGCCTCGGTGACTTCGTCCCCGACGAGAGCGCGGTCTCGCCCGACTCGGCGGCCGAGCGGGAACGCTTGAAGGACGAGATCGAGCTCGCGATGCTCGAGCTCAACGAGCGTGAGCAGCAGGTGATGCGGCTGCGCTTCGGGCTCGACGACGGGCAGATACGCACACTCGAGCAGGTCGGGCGCGAGTTCGGCGTCACGCGCGAACGCATCCGACAGATCGAGTCGAAGACGCTCGCCAAGCTGCGGCACCCGACGCGCTCGCAGCGCCTGCGCGACTACCTCGACGAAGGCTGAGTCACTTCAGCCGGCGTCGGGTAGCTCGAGGTACTCCGCCCAAGAGCAGTCGCGGCCGATGTGGCGTGGGGTCTTGAACGGCCACATCTCCGTGATCCACCGTGGGATCTCGTCGCGCATCGCAGCTTCGAGCTCGCCGCCGATCTTGCCATCCACCAACCACCACGAGATCTCGGCATCCGCGCCGGGCTTCTCGGCGGGATCGATGTACACGCAGCCGCGCAGCGCACGTTCGTCGTGGTCGAAGACCGCGAAGTTGAACGAGGCGCGGGCGACCATCTCGTCTTCGTGGCGGACGAGGTCGGCGAGGTCTTGCTCCCGGGTCAT
>JANOWV010000225.1:0-4739 GCA_031418075.1 Actinomycetes bacterium | reverse complement strand
CGATCTCGCGGAGAATTCGCTGTTCGTCCTCGGAAAGCGGCATGGCGAACTCGTGGACCCCGTTCTTCACGGCCACCCGGATCGGCGCCACCCCCATTCTCGCGCAAGCCCGCAGGTCACTCAACGCGCGGCCCGGCGCCGGAGCCTCTCGTGTGCTCACGGCCGGCCCCCCATGGCAACCGGAGCCCCGCCGCGGGCCGCCGAACGGTAGGCAGCATCGACGAGGCGATGGGCGGCCAACGCGGTCCCGGCATCGGGCATCGGGCGGCTGCCGTCGCTGAGGGCGTCGAGAAATGCCCGTGCGGGCACCGCGTACTGGGAAAGTGGCGTCGCGACCTCCTGGGGGAGACCGAGGCGGCCGATCCAGTCGGGCACCCGGCACTCCAGCAACGACAGACCCTCGTCGGTCTGTCGGTGCACGGGACCGAGGTGTTCGTCATCGAGCCATAACACCGCGTCCTCGCAGAGGACCTCGAGTCGACGGGTCGACGGACGGGTCAGAACCTGGTGCCACACGCTGACCAGGGTCGCCACGGAGTCGTCGGCGTAGACGAACCGGACATCGGCGATGTCGTCGATACCCGGATGACCGAACCGGGTCGCGAGGTGTGCCGACAGCCGTACCGGGTCGCCGAGGAGCAGACGGAGGATGTCGACATCGTGGATCGAATGCTCGAGCAGCGTCCCGCCTCCCGCCTTCGCGACATCCTGGCGCCACTCGGATCCGTACATGCCCTGCGTCGGGAAGAACTGATCGTCACGCAGGATCGTCGCCTGCGGGCGTCCACACCGACCCGAGGCCAACTCGACGGCGAGCACAGCGAACACCGGCGCATGACGGAGCACGAGTCCAACCTGGTGTGGCACCGCGGCGAGCTCCTCCGCGAGCTCCGCGCACTCGGCGAGCGTCGGAGCGAGGGGTTTCTCGCAGAACACCGCCCGTCCCGCGGCGACCGCGGCGAGAACGACCCCGCGGTGCTCGGAAGTCCAGGTACAGACCCAGACCACGTCGACCGCAGCGACCAGCGCATCTACGCTGGCAACCGCGGTCGCGTCGTACTGGTCCGCGAACCGCGCGCTTCGCTCGGGATCCACGTCGAGCACGGCGACGATCGATGCGTCCACGAGCCCGGCATCCACGATCGACTGGATCGCCAACGCGTGGATCGACGCGATGAATCCGCATCCGGCGAACCCGATGCGCATCGTCATTGGGTATCCCGGTCCGGTCGAGGAACGCGACGAGCAGCCACGACCGCATCCTGCCCGAACCGCTCGCGCACCGCGTCGACGGACCGCTCGAGTCGCCCGCGCTGCTCACGCGTACCGGGTATCGAGTCGGCATCGTCGGGGAACAGCGATCGCTGCACCGCGTCGGCAGGCTCGAGCTGCTGCGCCGAGACGCCGATCAGTCGGATCCCGTCGCCGATCTCCACGGATTCGAGCAAGTCCATCGCGGTACGGGTCAGGTCAGCCGAGAGGTCGGTCGCCTCAGCAAGCGTCTTCGACCGCGTGATGGTCCGGAAGTCGTGGTAGCGGACCTTCAGCTGCACGGTGCGACCGGCCCGGCCGGCGCGACGCAGTCGTTCCCCCACCAGCTCGCTCAGCCGCCGGACCTCCTGGCTCAGCACGTCCCGATCCCGGATGTCGATGGGGAACGTCTCCTCGTGACCCACCGACTTCACTCGCTGGTTCGGCTGGACGTCCCGTGCGTCGCGGTTCCACGCGAGCGCGTGCAGATGCGCACCTTGGGCGACGCCCAATGCGCGGACGAGCGTCGACTCCGGGAGCGCCGCGAGGTCGCCGATCGAGGCGACGCCGAACCGATCGAGGCGACGTTGGGTCGCCGGCCCCACTCCCCACAACCGTCGGACCGGGAGGGGATGCAAGAACGCGAGCTCATCACCGGCGGCGATGACGAGCAGGCCGTCGGGCTTGGCTTCATCGCTCGCGATCTTGGCCAGCATCTTGGTCGTCGCGACCCCGACCGAGGCGGTCAGGCCGATCTCGGACCGGATCTGTGCCCGGAGGTTCGCAGCGATCTCGGGACCCGTACCGAGCCGTCGCCCGGCACCCCGGACATCGAGGAACGCTTCGTCGAGCGAGATCGGCTCGACCAACGGTGTCACCGATCGGAGGATGGTCATGACCTCCTTGCTCTTCTCGGTGTAGGCGTCGAACCGGGGTGCGAGGAAGACGGCATCCGGGCAGGCGCGCCGGGCCCGGGCCATCGGCGTGGCCGAGAAGATCCCGAAGCGGCGAGCCTCGTAGCTCGCAGCGGCGACCACGCCACGCGGCCCGAGACCGCCGACGACGACCGGGCGGCCGCGCAGCGATGGGTCCGCCAGCTGCTCGACGGCAGCGAAGAACGCGTCGAGATCGAGGTGCAGGATCCCAGGCGGTGCCGGCGGCGGGACCGGGATGTCCGCGGCTCCCTGGCTCACGAGTCGGCGCGACGAACCTGGAGGCTGGCGCGCGAGGTCCCGATCACGTCGTAGGAGAACCCGCGTGGCTCGTCGGGACCCCACCGTTCGCGCAGCCACGTGCACAACGGCTCGTGCACCCACGGCGCACCATCGGTGAGGCGCTCCTCGCACACATGCCCGGGGAGGAACGCCGCTTCCACGACGATGCCATCGGGATCATCGACGCGGAGCTCGCCTTCGTACGCGACTGCGCGGTGCACCTCGACGTGGAGCGTCCACTCGAGGTCGACGGCGACGGCGCGCACCTCGTAGATCGGACCTTCCCACTCGGTGACGCGCAGGCCCGTCTCCTCCTGGACCTCACGAGTGAGGCCCGCGAGCAACGACTCGTCCCCATCGTCGATCACGCCACCCGGGGTGCTCCAGTCGGTCGCGCCACCCCGGCGAACGTTCCGGACCAGCAGGACACCGGTCGGCGCTTCGACGAGCGCACCGCCGACGAGCCATTCACGCACTTCGGCGAGCCTACCGGCCCTTCCTCACCACACCATCGGGCCGTACCATCGGGCGATGGCCGCACCCCCTGACGATGTACCCGGCTCCGACGCACCCGGCTCCGAGTCTTCGCCGTCACGGGAGGCTCCACCGCAGATGCCGACGCGCACCGCGTTCCTCGTCTCGTTCGCCAGCGTCGTCGCCGCGGGCGTCTTCGGCGGGATCATCGCGTATGGCCTCGTCGACGTCGGGTGCACCGGCCGGTGTCAAGGGTCGAAGCTGCTCGCGGTGGTCATCGGCTCGGTGCTCGCAGCCGGCGGCGTGGGCATCGTCGCCGTGCTGGTGCTGCGCGCCATGGGTGAGTGGCGAGTCAAGCCCCGCTGACCCGGACCCGAGTCGATGGGCCGGTAGTCCGCCGAGACGCCCGGTCTCAACCGCCGGTGCTGATCCGTCGGAACGACTCGGCGTACGGGACCCCGGCCGCACGTCCGGCCTCTTCGGCGCTCTGTCGGAGGAAGTCGCGGAACCAGTCCCCCGTCTCGGTGAGCTGGCTCGCGTGGCAGAACAACGCGTCGATCTTCGCTTCGAGCGTCGCGCTGATATCGATCCAGCAGTTCGGCTCGAGGGTCCCGGAGAGGTACACGCGCTCGACCGAGTGGACCGCCAGCCCTTCACTTCTGTGCTCCGGGTAGTAGTGCGCATTGCCGGCCGCCGGCGCAACCGCATCGAGTACGGCCCACCCCGTGACGCGATGGTCGCGATGGTTGATGTAGGAGTCACCGAAGAAGACCGAGGTGGGGTCCGGGCCGAGCACGACCTCGGGTCGCAAGGTACGCACGTGGCGCACGATCTCCTCTCGCAGGCGCGGCTCGTCGAGCTCGCCGTCGCCATGGTCGAGGTGGAAGTGCCCGGCCAGGCCGAGTCGCTCGACCGACGCCGCGGTCTCCTCTACCCGCCGGGCCGCCACCGCGGCCAAGTCCGCGTCGGGATCCGGCGTCCCCTTGTCGCCCCGGGTCGTGATGAGGATCCAGACCTCGGCGCCGGCCGCCGCCCACCGCGCGAGCGTCCCGCCCGCGGAGATCTCCGGGTCGTCCGGGTGTGCATAGATCGCGAGCGCGCTCGCGGGAACGTCGTCGACGACCGTCACAGCTCCAGCTACCAAGTCAGGCCGAGCGTGGCCCGCATGGTCGCCTCGAACTCCTCGTCGGTGCTCGCGGCACGCGCCGCAAGAACCATCTCGGCATCGCCACCCACGGGCCAGCGCAGCTTGGGCTCGGTCGACTCGACCGCATCGGCGATGGCGATCGCTACGGCGGCGGGACCCGGTGCGTCGCCACCGGCGATCAGCACGCTGCGAGCCTCCTCCCACTGGCGATCGAGCTCGTCATAGGGCGGGGTATCGACCCCGAACCGCGCGACGTTCGACCGGAAGCCGGTCTCGAACACGCCGGGCTCGATGAGCCGGATCCGGATGCCGAAGTGACCGACCTCGTAGTGGAGTGCCTCGGAAAGCCCTTCGAGCGCGAACTTGGTCGCCGAGTAGAAGCCGTCGAACGGCGGGGCCACCCGGCCCGCGAGCGACGTCACGTTCACGATCGTCCCGCCACCGAGCTCCCGCATCCCCGGGATCACAGCCTGGATCATGCGCACCGCTCCGAAGAAGTTGGTCTCCATCCCGCGACGCGCCTCCGAGAGCGGCACGAGCTCCACCGGGCCGATGACACCAAAGCCGGCGTTGTTCACCAGCGCGTCCAGCGGACCAGCGGCTGAGAGCGCCGCCCGTACCGAAACATCGTCATCAACGTCGAGCGGGAGTCG
>JANOWV010000224.1:0-3083 GCA_031418075.1 Actinomycetes bacterium | reverse complement strand
CCCGCACGACGGTGAGCGGGACGATCACGGCCAGGCCGACGAGCGATCCCCGCAGCACGAGCCGCCATCTGATCCCGCTTGGTTCCACATCTCCATCATGACCCGAGCCACGCCGCTCTCCTCGGTCAGGGGATCGGGGTCGGCCGGAGCGGCCGGGGTCGGCGGGGCGAGTGGTGCGGCGAGGCTGGAATAGCACCCGCCCGCGTGCCGTTGTACCGATGCTCGCCCGGAAGTGCGCGACCGGGTGCACGCCGGATGTTCCACACCGGATGTTCCAAGCCGGGAATCGGTTCCAAGGCAGGTAGGTATGAGCAGCACATGGCGAGAGCAGGCCCGGTGTCGGGGGATGGACCCACAGGTCTTCCACCCGACGGAGGACGACGAGCTCGGCGCGGAGCGCGCCAAGGCGATCTGTTCCACCTGCCCGGTCCGTGAGCCCTGCCTCGAGCGCGCGATCACTTCGAAAGAGAAGGATGGTGTCTGGGGTGGTCGCACCGCGCTCGAGCGGCGACGATTGATCCGGTCCCGACGCAAGAGCGCCTGAACGCTGCTCGTCGCGGCAGCGCGACCCGACGGGTCGGCGCGGGGTCGGGGCCGGTAGCCTTCCCCGGTGCACTTCGACCTTCCCCCCGAGCTCGTCGAGCTGCAGATGACCGTTCGAAAGCTTGCCCAGGAGAAGGTCGCGCCCCGCGCCCGGGAGATCGACCGGAGCGAGGAGTACCCCCAGGACCTCTTCGACGTCTTCGTGGGCGCCGGGCTCACCGGCCTGTGCATCCCCGAGGCGCTGGGCGGCTCAGGTGCGGGGATCATGGGGCTGACGCTCGCCATCGAAGAGGTGTCGAAGTACTCCCAAGCGGCGGCGCTGATGCTGCTGCTCACGCGCCTGCCGACCGGGCCCCTCCTGATCGCCGGGACCGAGGCCCAGCAGCGCCGGTACCTCACACCACTTGCCGAGGGGAAGACCCGGGCCGCGTTCGGGCTCTCGGAGGTGCAGGCCGGTAGCGACGTCATGGGCATGCGCACCTGCGCGGTCCGCGACGGCGACGAGTGGGTGCTCACGGGCACGAAGTGCTGGATGTCGGGTGTTCGCCAGGCCGACTGGTACTGCATCTTCGCCAAGACGGGCCCCGTGGAGTCGCGTGCGCACGACAGCATCACCGCGTTCATCGTCCCGCGGTCCTCACCCGGGGTGAGCGTCGGCGGCATCGACCGCAAGATGGGGGTCCGCGGTGTCGACACCGGCGAGCTCGTCCTCGACGGCGTACGAGTGCCCGACGAGAACGTGATCGGCGACGTCGGCGGGTTCCGGCTCGCGATGCTGGGGCTCAATTCGATGCGACCGATCGTCGCCGCACGAGGCATCGGGCTTGCCGAGGGCGCACTGATGTACGCGGTCGACTACGTGCAGCAACGCGAGGCGTTTGGCCAGACCATCGCCGACTTCCAGGGCATCCAGTGGAAGATCGCCGAGCTCGCCACCGAGATCGAGGCCGCGCGCCTCCTCACCTACCGCGCCGCGTGGATGGCTGATCGCGGCGAGTTCACTCGGGAGCACGTCCCGTTCCTCTCGATGGCGAAGTACCACGCGACCGAAGTCGCGGTCCGGGTCTCGGGCGAGGCACTCCAGATGCTCGGCGCGGCCGGGTACATGGAGGACCACCCCCTCGAGCTGTTCTACCGGGACGCGAAGCAGCTCACGATCGTGGAGGGGACGAGCCAGGTGCAGCTGGGGCTGATCGCGCGTGGCGTCCTCGACCACACCCTCTGGTGGAACTGACCGGCATGGCGACGACCGGGACCGACACGATCTGGTCGGCAGTGCTGGGCTCGCTCGTTGCGCGCGTCGATCTCACGGCTGACGAGATCGAGCGGGCCATGTCCACGATCCTCGCGGGCGATGCGACCGATGCCCAGATCGCCGGGTTCGCGGTCGCGCTGCGGACGAAGGGCGAGACGAGCGAAGAGCTCGCGGCACTCGCCCGTACGATGCGCCAGTTCGCCGAGCGGGTCGAGCTCGACGATGCCCAACCGCTGATCGACACGTGCGGTACCGGTGGCGACCGATCGGGATCGGTCAACGTGTCGACGATGGCGGCGATGATCGCCGCAGGTGCTGGCGCCCGGGTTGCCAAGCACGGCAATCGCGCGGCGTCGTCTCAGTGTGGGTCCGCGGACGTGCTCGAGGAGCTCGGCGTCGTCATCGACCTCGGGCCGAAGGGCGTCGCCCGGTGCGTGCGCGAGGCCGGTATCGGGTTCTGCTTCGCGCCCCGCTTCCACCCCGCCCTGCGCTTCGCGGCAGGACCGCGCCGTGAGCTCGGGATTCCCACGACGTTCAACTTCCTGGGTCCGCTCGCGAACCCGGCGGGCGTCAAGCGCCAGGCGGTCGGGGTCTCGGACCCCGCGATGGCCGAGCGCATGTTGGCTGCGCTCGAACGGCTCGGAGTGGAGCGTGCCCTCGTGTTCCATGGTCACGACGGGCTCGACGAGCTCACCACCACCGGTCCTTCGACTGTCCACGACCTGCAGGATGGGTCGGTGCAGACCTACGACGTCGATCCCGCATCGCTCGGGCTTCCCGTGGCGGCGCCCTCCGACCTCCTCGGCGGCGATGCGGCCGCGAACGCCGCCGTCGTGCGGCGCGTCCTCGCGGGTGAGGCCGGACCTGCACGCGATATCGCCGTCTTGAACGGTGCCGCGGCATTGGTGGTCGCCGGTCTCGCCGCTGACCTTCCCGATGGTCTCGAGCGCGCGTGCGCGGCAATCGACGACGGGCGAGCCGCGGCTGCACTCGACGCGTTCGTGCACGTGAGTGCTGCCGCCCGCGAGGATGGGGACTGATGGCCAAGGCACTGCAATGTCCGAGCTGCGGGACGAAGAAGCGGATCGACACGCTGGCGGGCGCCGGCACGTTCCAGTGCGAGGGCTGCGGTCAAGTCACGAAAGTGCCGCCGGGGCTCCAGGACGACCATCGCAGCGGGAAGGCGAAGCCGCCGAAGCCCGCTCCGGTGGTCGCGGCCGCGCCCACGAACGGCGGGGCTCCACCGGCACCCCCCACCCGCCGGGCCGGATCCGTTCCGACAGCC
>JANOWV010000223.1:0-5480 GCA_031418075.1 Actinomycetes bacterium | reverse complement strand
CCGGGCGGCGCGACCGGCCTCCAGCGCCGCCTCCTCGATCAGCAGCTCGGCTTTCGCGAACGCTTCACCCGCCTGCCAGACGCGGTCCACGAGCGGGTACGCCTTCGCGCCGGTCACGCTGAGCTCGTCGAGGCCCTCTTCGGTCGCCTGCCCGCACACCACCGCGCGGTGCTCGATCCCCAGCTCGGCTGCCCACTCGAGCACCCCACCCACGACCTTGCCCTCGAAGCTGGTGGCGTCGAGGCGCCCCTCCCCCGTGACGACCAGGTCGATGCCATCGAATGCTTCCTCGAGCCCGGCGGCGACCGCGACGATCTCGAATCCCGGTTCGAGCCGAGCCCCGATCGCGGCAAGCCCTCCGGCAAGACCACCGGCCGCGCCACCTCCCTGGAGCCGGGTCACGTCGACGCCGGTCCGGCGCTCGTAGGTCGCGGCGACGCTGACGAGTCGGCGGGAGAGCAGCTCGACCTCCGCAGCGCCGGCGCCTTTCTGCGGTCCGAAGACGCGCGCGCAGTCCAGGAACGGCGTGCCGACATCGCACGCGACGGTCACGTCGATCCCACCGAGTGACCATCCCAGCGCCTCGACAGCGGCGAGCCCTCCGTCGGTCGACGCCGAGCCTCCGACCCCGACGAGGATCCGCCGGGCTCCGCCGCGCCGCGCGGCATCGATGAGCTCGCCCGTCCCACGGCTGGACGCGCGAAGCGGGTCCTTGCGCTCCACGAGGCCGAGCCCGCTCGCACGCGCCATCTCCACGACAGCCGTCCCGTCGGGAAGCACGCCGTACTCGGCATCGACCGGCGCACCCAACGGCCCGGTGACCCGAACCGTGCGACGCGAGCCGCCGCGGGCGCTCAACAACGCATCGAGCGTCCCTTCCCCGCCGTCGGCCAGTGGCACCTCGAGCACCGGATCGAAGCCGGCCGAACGCAGCCCCTTTGCGATCGCCGCCGCCGCCCGAGCCGCCGAGAGCGACCCCCTGAACTTGTCCGGACACGCGATCGCGGAAGGCACGGCGAATAGATTGGCCGCGATGAGGCTGCTCCTGCCCACCAGACCCACCAGCGCCGTTCCGAGAAGGGTCTGAGCGTGCTCGAACGTGTCCCCCTGCTGGAGAAGGACCTCAGCGAGTACGCCGCGGTCGTCGGCGACGAAGTGGTCGCGGAGATCCGTGCACTCGCCGAGCCGCTGCGCGGTGCTCGGGTCCTCCACATCAACGCGACCGCGTACGGCGGTGGCGTTGCCGAGCTCCTCGCGACCCACGTCCCGCTCCAGCGCGACCTCGGACTCGAGGCCGAGTGGCACGTGATGCACGGGAGCGACGAGTTCTTCGAGGTCACCAAGCAGGTCCACAACGGCTTGCAGGGCGCCGACATCGAGTGGACCGCGGCGATGCAGCGGACCTACCTCGAGCGGGTGCTCGACAACTCGCTCGCGCTCGAAGGCGGTTGGGACTTCGTCATCATCCACGACCCACAACCGGCCGCGATGCTGAGCTTCCTGCGTGACTCCGCGTTCCAGGACTCGAACTGCAAGTTCATCTGGCGCTGCCACATCGACCTCACCGCCGCCAACCCGAAGGTCTGGGAGTTCTTCCGGCCGTTCGTCGAGCAGCACGATGCGTCCGTCTGGACGATGCCCCAGTTCGTCCCCGACTCCCTGAACATGGACCGGATCGTCCACGCGCCACCGTGCATCGATCCCCTCTCGGTCAAGAACATCGACCTCCCGCCTGCGGTGTGCACCGAGATCCTCAAGCAGTACGGCATCGACCCCAACCGGCCGATCGTCTGCCAGGTCAGCCGGTTCGACCCGTGGAAGGACCCGCTGGGCGTCGTCGAGGCGTTCCGGATCGTGCGCGAGCAGATCCCCGATGCCCAGCTCGTGCTGGCCGGTTCGATGGCCGCCGACGACCCGGAGGGCTTCCGGGTCTGGGAGGAGATCGAGCAGGCCCGCGGCGGCGACAAGGACATCCACCTCCTCTCGAACCTGCACCAGGTCGGCGCGGTCCAGATCAACGCGTTCCAGCGGATGGCGAGCGTGATGGTGCAGAAGTCGCTCCGGGAGGGCTTCGGGCTCACGGTGAGCGAGGCGCTCTGGAAGGGGCGGCCCGTGGTCGGCGGTCGCACCGGCGGCATCACCCTCCAGATCCGCGACGGCGAGGACGGCTACCTCGTCGACTCGGTCGAGGAGTGCGCGCACCGCATCATCGATCTCCTGGCCGACCCCGTCGGCGCCGAGGAGATGGGTTCGAGGGGACGCGAGTACGTCCGCGAGAACTTCCTCTCCACCCGTGAGCTCGTCGACTGGCTGCAGCTCTTCAACGACCTGCGCGCGGGAACCCCGGCCGACCCGAGCGCCACCGACGAACGGAACGCCGGGAGTACATGACCGTCGTCGTCTCGAACCGGGGTCCCTACCGGTTCGTCGCGCGGTCCGATGGAGGCTTCGGCACCCGTCTCGGTGCCGGCGGGCTTGCGTCCTCGCTCGGTCCGCTGCTCACTTCCGGTTCGGCCGACGCCACCACGACGTGGATCGCCGCCGCGGTCGACGAGGGCGACCGCGCCGCCGTGGCCGCGGGAGCCGTCGATGCACCGGGTGTCGCGCTCACCCTGCTGGCCATCGAGGAGCAGCGCTACCGGCAGTACTACGACGTCGTCGCCAACGGCGTCTTGTGGTTCCTGCACCACGGGCTGTTCGACCTTCCCCGTCGCCCGGCCTTCGACGAGCGCTTCCGGGAAGCGTGGGACAGCTACGTCTCGGTGAACCAGGCGTTCGCGGACGCCACCATCACGGCGGCCGGCGACGGTGACGTCGTCCTCGTGCAGGACTATCAGCTCGCACTGGTGCCGGGGATGCTCCGTGAGGCGCGCCCGGACCTCCGCGTGGTCCACTTCACCCATACGCCGTTCTGCGGACCGAACTCGGTGCGGGTCCTGCCCGGCGACGTGGCCAGTGCGATCTGTCGGTCGATGGCCGGCGTGCCCTGCGGCTTCCACTCCGAGCGCTGGGCCCGGGCCTACACCGCCTCCGTGCAGGAGGTGCTCGGGGCCGACACCCGCCCCCCCACGTTCGTCGGCGCCCTCGGCCCCGATCTCGCAGCGCTCCGGGAGGTCGCCGAGTCCGATGCAGCCCGGGCCGCGGCAGGGAAGCTCGACGACCTGCTCGGCAACCGCGCGCTCCTCCTCCGGGTCGATCGCGTCGACCCGTCGAAGAACATCGTCCGCGGGTTCGCAGCGTTCGACCTCGCGATGGCGCAGTTCCCCGAGCTCCGTGAGCGGGTGGTGTTCCTCGCGCGGTTGAACGCTTCTCGCGAGACGATGCCCGAGTACCTCGCGTACCGCAACGAGGTCGAGCACGCGGCAGCACGAGTCAACGAGCGGTGGGGTACACGCGACTGGACTCCGGTCGTCCTCGACACGCGCGACGACTTCCCCAGCACGGTCGCGGCACTCAGTCGATACGACGCGCTGCTGGTCAACCCCGTACGCGACGGGCTGAACCTCGTCGCGAAGGAAGGCCCGCTGTTGAACACCCGCGACGGTGTCGTGTGCCTGTCACCAGAAGCCGGCGCGTTCGACGAGCTGGGTGAAGCGGTGATCCCCACGCACCCGTTCGACCTCGTGCAGACCGCAGCGTCGATCCACGCCGCACTCACGATGTCCCGACCTGACCGGGCGGCGCGTGCCACGAGGCTCCGGGAGCTGGCGTCGACGCGTTCGCCGACGGACTGGCTCGACGACCAGATGCGCGCCGCCGGAGCGGCCCTGTAGCTGGAGCGACCCGGTAGCCGCTACGACCCGCGCGTCGCGATGCAGCTCGCGGTCTCGGCGCCGGCCGGTACCGGATCCGGGTAGGCCCCGACCGTCGCCCCCGAACCGATCGCAGCCGCGAGGGCCTGCGCCTCGAGCTCGAATCCGGCGACGCATGCGACCGTCGTGCCGGCCTGGACGGCCGCGTTCCCCGTTCCGGAGATCGCGTACCCCAGGCCGCGCAGCTCGTTGGAGAGCGTTGCGGCGGCCTGGTTGACACCCGAGGCGTTCTCCACGAACACGGTGATCTCAGCGGACGGACGGCCGCCGGCGCTGCTCGTCGAGGTGGTCGACCCGTTCGTCGGGACACTTGCCGACGTCGGCCCGACGCCGCCACCGCCGCCTCCCTTGTCGACCACGGACAGCAGGATGATCCCGATGACGACGGCGACGCCGATCAGGATCGCCCCCCGCGCCGCGGCGCGCAGGACGAGATCGCTCGCGCTCCGCCGGTGGGGCCGGACCATCATCGTGGCGCTCATCGTGACCCCGGGTCGGCGCGTCGCCCCTCGTACCGGGCTCGCCGGCGAAGGTCGCGGTAGCGGCGGAGTCGCTTCACGGTGAGTGGGTCGTACTCGAGTGCGGCGGGCGCATCGGTGAGCTCGGCCAAGCGCGAATAGTAGCTACTGCTCGACATGCCAAGGCGCGCACGGATCTGGCGAACCTTGGGCGGCGGCATATGCCACCACTCGCGTTCAAAGTCGAGGATGGCGCGATCTCGCACCGTGAGCTCCATCGGCCGATGAGTATGGTCGCCAACGCGTCGAAAACCGCGGATTTCCGAGCGCGAGCCACGCGATCCGTTGCTCCGCCCCGGTGTCGAGACCCAACGGCCGATCCGGGGGACCGAACCGAAGCGTCGCGTTCAAGAGCCGGGTGTCGGACTCGAACCGACGACTTCCGCTTTACAAGAGCGGTGCTCTACCAGCTGAGCTAACCCGGCGTGGATTCCAGGCTATCGGTGGCGTCGTCGTGCGACCTCGAAACACGCGATCGCTGCAGCTGCCGCGACGTTCAACGACTCGATCTTCCCGTACATCGGGATCGACGCGAGAACATCGCACCGCTCGCGCACAAGTCGGGACATCCCGCTCCCTTCCGCACCGAACACGAGGACGATCGGTGCGTCGGCCACGGTGAGGTCTGCGATCGATGTCGTGGAATCCCCATCGATCCCCACGCTCCACACGTCGGATCGTGCGGTCTCCTCGAGCGCATTGGCGATGCCCGCAACGGACGACACCCGCAGGTGCTCGATCGCCCCGGCCGCGGCCTTCACCGCCGCCGGGCTCAGCGGTGCACTTCGGTGCCGCGGCAGGAGCGCGCCGGTCGCACCCGCGACCTCGGCGGTCCGCAGGATGGCGCCGAGGTTGCGCGGATCGGTGATCCCGTCGAAGGCGACAAGGAAGGCGTTGGTTTCCGCGCACAGGTCACCGATCGGAGTCGACGGGACCGGTGCTGCGAGGGCCACGACGCCCTGATGGGTCTCGATCTGTGCCTCGCGCGCAATCCGCGCGCTCTCCACGATCCGTACGGCAACACCAGCTCGTTCCGCGAGCGCGACGATCTCGTCGACGACGTCGCTGTGGTCGCGCTCCCGCGCCAGCAGCACGTGGCGCACCTGCCGTCGGCCGGACCGCAGGAGCTCCCGGACCGCGCGCCGGCCGG
>JANOWV010000222.1:0-3163 GCA_031418075.1 Actinomycetes bacterium | reverse complement strand
GTCAACGACGCACGAGATGTGCTCGCCGATCCGCAGGTCCACGCTCGCGGTGCGATCGTCGAACCGGGGCCCGCCCCTGGCCTCGGTGCCCACCGCGACGAGATCCTCGCCGAATGGATCGACGACGCGCCGCGCGGTTCGCCCGGCTCCTGAGCGGGGGTCAGGGTCGGAGGCCGACCCCTGGGAGTGAGCCGTCGATGTCGGTGAACACATAGGCGGCGGCAAGCGCCTCCGTGGGGATCGCGCGGCCGGTCTGCGTCAGCACCGCGGGGTCGGTCGCGAGTGCGACCACCCCCCGTCCGACGAAGCGAGGTGTCTCCGCGTCGGCGAGGTCGAACGTCCCCTCGCCGGGGAGGTCGAGGACCGAACGTCCGTCGTCGGTGCGGCGAGCGCCGAGCTCGACGATCTCGGTGCGAACGAGCCCGGGCCACAACGACACCACCGCGACACCGTGCGGTTCCAGCTCGTGTGCCATGTCGGCTGTCATCTTGTCGAGTGCGGCCTTCCCGACCCCGTACACGACGTTGTGCGCGTACTGCACCGCGCCGGACGACGACACGTTCACGATCAGTCCCTTCGCCGCGAGCAGCATCGGTGCGCCGAGCACGGATGCCACGTAGTGCGAGCGCACCCCGATGTCGAGGACCTGGTCCCACGCCTCGACCGGGAGCTCCCAGAAGGGCTGTCCGAGCCACGGTGCGAGGTCGATCGCGGAGTAGACGTTGTTCACGAGGACATCGAGTCGGCCGAGGTCGCGCGCGACCTGCTCGAACAGCGCCCGAACGGCGATGTCGTCGTGGTGATCGCAGGCGACCCCCACCGCGGTCCCGCCGCCAGCTTCGATCTCGGCGACGGTCTCGCCGATCGTTCCGCGAACGGGGCCATCCTCGACGCTGCGGGCCGTGAGCACGACCGTCGCGCCGGCGAGGCCGAGCTCGACCGCGATGCCCTTGCCGATCCCGCGGCTCGCGCCGGTCACGACGGCAACCTTCCCTTCGAGCGGTCGTGTTGCAGCAGTCCGTCCCATCGTCAGATCCTGCCAGGCCACGCCTCTTCGGGGGTGCAGGCGGCGAAGACGGCGATGGCGCCGGGCGTCGAGGCTTGCGACACTGGAGGGTATGGGTACCCTCGAGGAGGCGGTCGCCGCAGTGAATGCCGCCTTCTACGCGGCGTTCGAGGGACGCGACCTCGACGCGATGGCGTCGGTGTGGGAGCACTCGGACCGGGTGACGGTCACGCACCCCGGGTGGCCGACGCTGCAGGGCTGGGCCCGGGTGGTCGGGTCCTGGGACGCGATCTTCTCGGGGACGCCCTACATCCAGTTCGTGCTGACCGACGAACGTGTCCACGTGGTCGGCGACGCTGCGTGGATCACCCTCGACGAGAACATCCTCCAGGCGACCGGGTCACCCGACGGCGGTGGAGCCGACACCGAGGAGCTGTCCGGGTCATCGGTGGCCGCACTGAACCTGTTCACCCGCGAGGACGGCGGGTGGCGGATGGTCGCCCACCACGGCTCTCCAGTGGGCGCGATGGAGGTGGACTGATGTGCTTCTCGGCCGAAGCGGACTTCGTGGCCGGTGCCGCGATCACCGTGATTGGCGTGGCGACGCTGACGGAGGCGCGCGTGCCGAAGGAGCTTCCGCTCGCGGTGCTCCCACTGGCGTTCGGGCTGCACCAGATCACGGAAGGGTTCGTGTGGCTCGGGCTCGAGGGTCATGCGTCGGCGTCCGTCGGCCGGGCCGCGATGTACACCTACCTCGCGTTCGCGTGGGCGATCCTGCCGTTACTCGCGCCGCTCGCGATCTTGCTCGTCGAGCCGCTCCGGCGACGGCGGCAGACGATCTCCCCTCTTGTGCTGCTCGGCGGCATCGTCGGCGCGTCGTTGGCGTCCAGTCTGCTCGTCGAGTCGGTGTCCGCCCGCGTGCACGGCAACGTCATCGAGTACGTGGGTGCCGGCGGGTCCGGGGACCTGCTCACGGTCGGATACGTCATCGCGACGTGTGGTGCGTTCCTGTTGTCGAGCCGTTCGTACATCCGGTGGTTCGGCGTCGCCAACGTTGGTGCGGTCGCGGTCCTCGTCGTCGTGCAGTCGAAAGGACTCACGTCGTTGTGGTGCGTGTGGGCCGCGGTCGTGAGCGTCCTGATCCTGCTCCAGCTGCGCGCTTGGCGACGCGAAGAGCGGGACGACCGACCCGAGAGCCCGGAGCGGCAATCAACGACGCTTCGGGTCAGCCGCTGATTTCGTCGTCCGTGCGCTCGGCCGCGGCGCGCTCAGAGGCCGCGCGCTCAGAGGCCGCGCGCTCAGAAGCGTGGTCCTGGATTGCCTTGTCGATCGCACCCGAGGCCGCATTCACGAAACGGCCCTCGGCGCCGACGATCCAGTCGTGCGACGCCCGCAACGGGTCGAGCTGGCCCTGGAAGTGCGGCATGACGTGGCGCGCGAAGAGCTCGTAGCTCTTGCGCGTCGCGACCGGGTCCGCCCATTCGTGCCCGAAGATCAGAAAGGTGCCGAACCCACCCGACTGGGCGACGAGACGCTCGATCTGGCGGATCGCGTCGTCGGGGGTCCCGATCATGGCGAAGCCGCTGCCCTCGCAGTCCTGAAGGATCGTGTCGACGTCGTCGCCGTCGCCGACCGGGCTCACCGGCAGCACGTGACGGAAGTAGCGGGCGAAGTCGAGGATCCCGAACTCGACGTCGCGCTGGGCCTGCTCCTTGGTCTCGGCGAGATGCATCGGGCCCACGAGACGCCACCGGGCGCGGTCGGCGGACTGACCGAACTCTGCGGCCCGCTGCTCCATGACATCCCAGTGCGCGGCGAGGATGTCGAAGCCCATCTCGGTCGTGGCGCCGATGGAGATCAGCCCGAGTCCGTGCTTGCCGGCCGCACGAGGGCCGGTAGGGGAGATCGACGCGGCGACGGCCATCTCGATCCCATCCTGGGAGTACGGCGCGAGCTGGAGCCGTGCGTCGTTGATCTCGAACCAGTCGGTCTTCGCGGTGACGGTCTCGCCGCGCAGCAAGCGCACGATGACATCGAGCGCCTCGTCCATCCGTCCCCGTTGCGTTTCCGGCGGGATGCCGAGCATGTGGGCGTCGGACGTGAGCTGGCCGGGTCCGCAGCCCAACATCGCGCGCCCGCGGGTGAGGTGGTCGAGCA
>JANOWV010000221.1:0-1807 GCA_031418075.1 Actinomycetes bacterium | reverse complement strand
GGACGATCGCGTTGGGCGAGACCAGCCCGTCACCGAGCGCGATGAACTGCTCACGCGCGATTCCCGTCGCCATCGGTGCACCGGTGCCGTCGGTGCCGTCGCATCCGTCTGCCGCGGTGGGCCCAGTGGGGAAGTCCTTGCCGGAGTACCGCAGCACGCCGGCACTCGGGCCACGCGCGGATGCGACGTAGACGTTGTCGTCGGCGTCGACCGCGATGCCGCCGGACGTGCCGATCGTGATGTCGATCTTGCAGTAGGCGACGGTGCCGATGGTGCCCTTGGGGACGGTTGTGAAGCCCTTGGTGAACGGCGGGAACCACACGATGAGCTGGCCGTCGCCGTCGCCTTCGGCCTGGTTGCCGATGTCGGTGGTGAGGAGACGCCCGTCGGAGAGGAGCCCGCAGCCGTAGTTCTCGGCGTTGTCGGTCGCGCCCTGGTAGGTGGGCTGCAGCTTGCCGATCTGCTTCGCCTTCAGCTTGCCGACCTTCGAGCCCTTGAGTCGGAAGATGCCCCAGCCCTGGATGGGGTCGGGCTGGCCGGTGTCCTCGCCCGCGATGAACGTGCGTCCGTCCTTGCCGAAGAAGCACATCTGCGCGTTGATGTCGAAGCCCTTCGGGTCCTTCTCGCGCGTCGTGACCACCTTCTGGGTCCGGAATGGTGGCGCGCCCACGTACGCGTCGAGGTCGTTGCCCTGACCGCTGAGCACGATGACGTCGGCCGGCCCGACGTCGTTGCCCAAGGCGGCGTTGCTCGATCCAGCCTTGTTCGGCCCGTAGTCGCGCGCCGACGCGGGCGGTGCGAGCGCGACGGACATCGCCGCCGCCATCGCTGCTGCGGTCGTCGCGACCGCGACCTTCCTGAGCATCCTGGGGCGCATCGGTTCAGCCTTTCGATGTCTTCTTCGAGTTCCGGACGGGACTGAGGAGTGGGTCGAAACCGTGGGTGACGACGAGTCGGTTCACGCCTTCGGTCGGGGAGGGGAGTGCGTTCGAGTCGGTGATCGCGAGGATGGTGAGTCGGTTGTAGGTGGCACCACGCCGCGGGATCTTCGAGCTGGTGCACGCGCCAGCCGCGTCCAGCACGCAGAGCAGCCAGCCCTGGGGGTTGTCGTCGCTCTCGGAGAGGAACACGCCGTACCGGGTGGCGCCGGCCGCGGCCTCGTTGCTTCCGGGACGCAGCCAGGCGCTGGGTGGGCCGAGACCGCTCGTCGTGATCTCGACCTTCCACGGGTCGAGGGTGACGAGGAGGGTCATGGCCGGGGTCGTCCCGGTTGGTGGCTGCACGAGCGTGAACCCGACGTCGCAGGGTGTACCGACACAGGACTGGGCCGCGGGTGGCGCGGACGCGGTCGTGGTGCCCGTCGTGTCCTTCGGCTTCTTCTTGGGGCGGTCGGGCACGCTGGTGCTGGTGACCGGCGTGCCGCGGAGCGAGTACCGGTAGACGCCGCTGGTCTTGCTGCGCGCATCGAGGCCTGGCTCGCGGATCCCCGCGACGGCGATCACGTCGGGCCCGACGATCGCGGGGCCTACCCCTCGCGCGATGGCGTGAAACGCTATGTCGCCACTACGTTGTGGTACGCGCTCAAGAAGGGCATCACCATCGGCGAGACCGACGGCGATTCGAAAAACCCCTACGATAACTTCTCCTTTTCTGAGGCGCAACGCTGGCAGGAGGTCCAGGCCTTCCGCTTCCTTGCGCACGCCACCACCTGCATGACCGCATGGTATTCGTACACGAAGTCCGGGACTGACACCGAGGACCTGAGCACGGGTGTCGAAATCCCCCAGTTCAAGCAGGGCGGCGTCGA
>JANOWV010000220.1:0-6268 GCA_031418075.1 Actinomycetes bacterium | reverse complement strand
CGATGCCCGCGGCGTCACACGCGTGTCCACGTCCAGGTCGCCGACGCGGTGTGGAGCGTGAGTGCGTCACCGCACGAGTAGCTCGCGGTGCCCGACGGTGCGATCGCCGTGCCCAGCCCGCTGACCCCGAGATCGAGGACGATGTGGCGGGGGACCGTGTCGACCGTGCCATCGAAGGTCACGGTTCCCGAGAGCCCCGAGGCGGTGAGCTCGACGCGCCCACTGGTCGTCGTGGTCCAGGTGCCGGTGCCCGAGGCGTTCACGAGGACCGTCCCGGCGACGGTGGTGCCCGTGATCGAGATGGGGTCGCTCCCGTCGGCGCGCACGGATGTGGTCCCGTCGGAACGAATGCTGAGGGTCCTGCCCCCGACCCCGCCGGTCAACGTGATCGATCCCACGGGGGAGCTCAGCGGTCGGGTCAGCTCCTGGGCCGACAGCCGGTACTCACCGATCAGGCAGGGGTCACCACCGCTCGTCGACGGCCGGGGCGCGCACGCCGATGCCGCGACGACGAGCAAGGCAATTCCGACGAACCAGCGAGCGCGCATGTCGTTGCTCCGATACAGGGGTGGAGGATCAGGATCCCACGGGACGGGTCAGCCTTCGCGGACGGTCGAAGCAGTGCCGCGGAGACCGGCCGCCACGTGGGCAAGCGAACGGGCTCGCTCGTACGGGGTATGGGTGTGGAGGTCGTAGGGGTCGATGAGCACGGGACGGACTCCTGCCGCAAGCGCACCGGCCACATCGGCGGCAGGCGTGTCGCCGACATGGATCGTCCGTTGCGGTGAAACCTTGAGCGCGTCGAGGGCGAGCTCGAAGATCCGCGGGTCGGGTTTGGCGATCCCCAGGGCGCCCGAGTCGAGCACGATACCGACTTCGACACCAGGACCTGCGCCGACCTGACAGATCCCATCGTCGCGAAGCTGGTGCTCGACTGTGCCGTCCGCGTTCGACACGATCGCCAACGCCAGCCCCATCTCGGCCAGCTCGACGAGCGCAGCCCGCGCTCCCGGGATCACGCGTGTCCACACGTCGCCGAGACGGTGCTCGGCGAGCAAGACGTCCGTCGCCGCGTCGAGCGCACCGTCGGGGACGCCGCAGACCTTCGCGTACGCCCGGTTGTACGCGTGCCAGACCGCGCTGCCGTCGCCGTGATGGTCGAGGGTCGCGTCGACGGAGTCGCCCAGCGCCGCGACACCTTCATAGTGGGCGCGATCGAGGTCGTCGGGATCGATATAGACGCCGAGCCGCCGGAGCGCGCCACCGATGCGCGCGTGATCGGGGAGGTAGAAGACGCCGCCGAGGTCGAGCAGCACCGCGTCGACGTCGTCCATGAGACAGATGAGCGTAGCGACGGTGTGGAAGCTTCACCGCAACCGATCGGCCGATCCGCCGAGTGGGCGCAATGCACCGGGTTCGGCAGAAGGGCGCTGGTACCGTGACCGGCGATGGAATTCCGCCGGATCAACGCGCTCCCGCCGTACGTGCTCGCGACCATCGACGGTTTGAAGCTGGACGCGCGTCGTTCCGGTGTCGACGTGATCGATCTCGGGTTCGGCAACCCCGACCTTCCACCGTCGGACCTCGCCATCGACAAGCTGTGCGAGGCGGTGCGCAACCCGCGCAACCACCGGTACTCATCGAGCCGGGGGATCCCGAAGCTCCGCCTCGCGATCACCGAGCTCTACAAGCGGCGTTTCGGCGTCGAGCTCGACCCCGAGACCCAGGCGTGCACGACCATCGGCGCCAAGGAAGGGTTCTCGCACCTCATGTGGGTACTGCTCGGGCCGGGCGACGCCGCGATGGTGCCGAGTCCGTCGTACCCGATCCACATCTGGGGTCCGCTGTTCGCCGGCGCCGAGATCCGCCACGTGCGCCTCGGTCCCGAGCAGGACTTCTTCGACAACCTGCTCGAGACGTGGGAGGACTCCTGGCCGCGCCCCAAGGTCATCGTCCTGTCCTTCCCGCACAACCCCACGACCGCGTGCGTCGACCTCGCGTTCATGCAACGGGTGGTCGACTTCGCCCGTGAGCACGACGTGTTCCTCGTGCACGACTTCGCGTACGCCGACCTCGGCTTCGACGGCTACGACCCGCCCTCGATCCTCCAGGTCCCGGGTGCCGAGGACGTCGCCGTCGAGCTGTACACGCTCACGAAGTCCTATTCGATGGCGGGCTGGCGCGTCGGTTTCCTTCTCGGCAACGCCGAAGTCGTCGCCGCGCTCGCCAAGCTGAAGAGCTATCTCGACTACGGCACCTTCCAGCCGATCCAGATCGCGGCGACGGTCGCCATGAACGAGACACCGGACTTCCCGATGGAGGTCAACGCCGTCTACAAGCGTCGGCGCGACACGCTCATCGAAGGGCTCGCGCGCGCGGGTTGGGAGATCGAGGCGCCGAAGGGGACGATGTTCGTGTGGGCGCCGATCCCCGAGCCCTACCAGGAGCTCGGCAGCCTGGAGTTCGCGAAGTTTCTCGTGCAGGAGGCCCGGGTCGCCGCCTCGCCCGGCGTCGGGTTCGGGCCGGGGGGCGAGGGATTCGTCCGGTTCGCGCTGGTCGAGAACGAGCAGCGGATCAGCCAGGCCACCCTCAACCTGAAGCGGGCGCTCACGAAGCTGGGCTGATCGGCCAGGGGGCTGATCGGGAATCGTGATGCCCTCGTAACCTCCGGCCTACCGCCGTAGTCTGATTTTCTGATGCTGTACTGGTTGGTCAAGGGCGTGCTCACACCGGTGCTCCGGGTCACGTACCGCATCAAGGTCGAGGGCCGCGAGCACCTGCCGAAGCATGGCCCGGTGATCATCGCGGCGAACCATCGGTCGTTCCTCGACTCGATCTTCCTCCCGTTGTTGATCGGGAAGCGCCGGATGACGTTCGTCGCCAAGGCCGAGTACTTCGACAAGGCCCGGACCCGGTGGTTCTTCCGCGGTGTCGGCCAGATCCCGATCCGGCGCGAAGGTGGGAGCGCCAGCCAGCGTGCGCTCGACTCGGCGACCGAGGTGCTCGAGCACGACGGCGTATTCGGCATCTATCCGGAGGGGACGCGGACCCGCAGTGGCAAGACGCACCGCGGACACACTGGTGTCGCCCGACTCGCGCTCCGCACGGGTGCGCCGATCGTCCCGGTCGGCCTGGTCGGTACCGACGAGTGCCAGCCGACCGATAAGAAGCTCCCGCGGCCGTTCCGCACGATCACCGTTCGCATCGGTGCCCCGATCCTCTCGGATCGTTTCCAGGCGGGCGACGACCACCTCGCACTCCGGCGACTGACCGACGAGGTCATGTTCGAGATCGTGCAGCTCTGCGGGTGCTACGAGTACGAAGACGTGTACGCGACGAAGCAGGCCGAGGACCTTCCCGTGGAGCCGGTCCGCCTTCCGACGTTCGACGCGCAGCCGGTCACCCGCGTCGCCTGAGTCCGCACAACCAGCGTCAGGCGTCGCCTTTTCAGGCGTCGGGGGCCCAGCCCCGGGAGCGTTCGACCGCCCGCACCCACTCCGCGTATCGCGCATCGAGGGTGTCGTCGGGGAGCGGATCGAACGATGCTTCGGCGGCCCACGCCGATGCGGCATCCTCCGGTGAGCTCCACATCCCTTCGGCGATCCCGGCCAGGTAGGCGGCTCCGAGCGCGGTCGTCTCCTTCACTGCCGGACGACGGACGGGGACGCCGAGTGCGTCGGCCTGTAGCTGGGCGAGGAGGTCCATGACGCTCGCGCCGCCGTCGACGCGCAGCTCGGTGATCGGGTGCCCCGCCGCCGCGGTCATTGCGTCAACCACGTCACGCGTCTGCCACACCATCGATTCCACAACCGCACGAGCGAGGTGCGCGCGCCCGGTGCCCCGGGTGAGTCCGAGGATCGTGCCGCGTGCGTACGGGTCCCAGTAGGGCGAGCCGAGACCGGTGAGCGCGGGGACGAACACCACGCCACCGGAGTCGGGCACACTCGACGCCAGCGCCTCAATCTCCGATGCATCGTCGATGATGCCGAGACCGTCGCGGAGCCACTGGATCGCGGCACCGGTCACGAAGATCGATCCCTCGAGCGCGTACGTGACCGCGTCGCCGAGGGCCCACGCGACAGTGGTCAGCAGTCCTGGCACCGGCTCGGGGCACGTCTCGCCGACGTTCATCAGCACGAAGGAGCCGGTCCCGTAGGTGTTCTTGGTCATGCCCGGCTCGTGGCACGCCTGCCCGAACAGCGCTGCCTGCTGGTCGCCCGCGATCCCCGCGACGGGGACCACGAGACCCGCCGCGCAGCTGGCGGCCGTGGTGCCGAACCGACCGCTGCTGGGGCGGACCTGGGGGAGGAGCGTCGGTGCGAGCCCGAACAGCTCGAGGAGCTCATCGGACCAGGAGCGCTCGCCGACGTCGTAGAGCATGGTCCGGCTCGCGTTCGATGGATCGGTCGCGTGGACGCCCCCGTCGGTGGCGCCGGTGAGACGCCACAGGATCCAGGAGTCGACGGTGCCGAATGCGAGGTCGGGATGCGCGTCGACACCACCAGGTCCGAACATCCACTCGAGCTTGGTGGCGGAGAAGTACGGATCGAGCACAAGTCCCGTGCGGGCCCGGATGAGCGGTTCGGCCCCGGCTTCGCGCAGCTCGTCGCACCGAGCCGCGGTGCGGCGGTCCTGCCACACGATGGCGCGGTGGGGGACCGCGCCGGTCCTGCGGTCCCAGAGCACGGCGGTCTCACGCTGGTTGGTGATCCCGATGCCGGCGACCACGACACCCTCGTCACGGAGTCGGTCGACGACCTCGCCGAGTGTCGCGAGCGTTGCTGACCAGATCTCCTCCGGGTCGTGCTCCACCCAGCCCGGCTGCGGGAAGTGCTGGGGGAACTCTCGGTACGCGGAGGCGCGAAGTGCCCCGTGGACATCGAACGCGAGGGTGCGCACCCCCGTCGTGCCCGCGTCGATCGACAGGACGACGGACGCGCTCAGCGGTCCCAGAACGTCTCGGCCGTCGTCGGCACCTCGGTCGTAGCGATGGGCACCGGTTCGGCGCGTCCGTCGGTCGCGACGATCGGCAGGGTGGAGGGCATCTTCGCTTCGTCACGCTCCGGGTCGAGGGCGTGGGCGAGCGCGTTCGCGAGCGCGCGGTACCGGGGCCGGAACTCGAACACGAGCGGCACGTCGCCGGCGCCGCTGACCGCGACCTGCGAGAGGAGTCGGCGCGTGCGAACCTGCACCAGACCAAGCGTCGCGAAGCGCTTCCCGAGCGTGAGCGATCCCTTGGAGCGCCCGCGCTGCTCGAACACCAGCGCGCGGAGGTTGGTGAGGACGAGGTAGTACTGACGACGGGCGAGGAAGAGCAGCGGGACGCCGATCCGCTGCCGGGTCGCCCAGCAGAGCCCGATCGCCTCGATCTCCTCGCCGGTGCCCAGCGCCGGGGTCGCGAGGGCATTGATCCGCGAGGTGAGCCTGCGACCCGGGTTCGCCACACTCTGAGGTTACCGGGCATCCGCGCCTGCGAGACTGCACGCATGCGCATCGGAATGCTGACCGGCGGGGGCGACTGCCCGGGGCTCAACGCCGTCATCCGTGCCGTCGTGCGCAAGGGGGACGGTGTGTACGGCCACCAGATCATCGGGTTCGGACATGGGTGGCGCGGAGTGATCGAAGGGGAGACGCGCGAGCTCGACCTCGACTCCTCGCGCGGGATCTTGCGGCGAGGGGGCACGATCCTCGGCACGTCGCGTACGAACCCGTTCCAACGTGACGACGGGGTCGCAGCAGTCCTGCACACCCTCGAGGCCGAGCGGATCGATGCGCTCATCGCGATCGGGGGCGAGGACACGCTCGGCGTCGCGCATCGCCTCGCCAACGAGGGTGTCCGCTGTGTCGGCGTACCCAAGACCATCGACAACGACCTGTCAGCGACCGACGTCACCTTCGGGTTCAACACCGCAGTGCAGATCGCGTCCGATGCGCTCGACCGTCTGCACACCACGGCCGAGAGCCACGACCGGGTGCTCGTCGTCGAGGTCATGGGTCGTCACGCCGGATGGATCGCGTTGCACTCCGGGCTCGCCGGTGGTGCCGATGTGATCCTGATCCCCGAGCAGCCTTTCGACATCGAGGCCGTGTGCGACCGGCTGCGGCGCCGGCACGCGCACGGATCGCACTCGTCCATCGTCGTCGCCGCCGAGGGCGCAGTCCCGGCGGAGGGCACGATGGCCACGCAGGAGGTAGGTGTGGACGAGTTCGGGCATGTCCGCCTCGGTGGCATCGCGAACCTGCTCGGGCCGGAGATCGAAGCGCGGAC
>JANOWV010000219.1:0-1858 GCA_031418075.1 Actinomycetes bacterium | reverse complement strand
CGGCTTGCCCCAGATCGGCACGAACTTGCCATCGATGGCCTCGACGTACGCGCCGCAGGTCTCACGTCCGGCACCGTGACCGTCCTGGTTCCAGTCGATCGCCGGGCGCATCCCGTTGTAGGTCCAGTCGGTCATGCCGTTGATCGTGTCGACGAGCGAGGTCCGCGTGAAGTCCTTCCCGGCGCGCGTGAGGCCCTCGACGAAGAGCATCGCGTTCATCCATCCGGCCTGGCTCTGCTCGCTCGGGCTGATACCCCGCTTCTTCATCGCGGCGAGGTACTGCTTCGTGGCCTTGGGCTGGCCCTTCCCCTGCCACGGCACCCACGACAGCCCGAACACCCAGTTGTTGAGCTGGTCACCGAATTTGTCGATCGTCGACTGGCGGTAGCCCTCGGGCGCGTAGAACGTCACGTCATCGATGCCGGCCTGGTGCAGACCCTGAGAGATCTTGAACGCGCCACCGAAGTCCATACATGTGGCGACGAACTCGACGCCCTTGTCCTTCATCGCCTGGACGTCGGAGCTGACGTCGGTGAACCCGAACTCGAGGGACTTGTCCTCGAACACGAGGTCGATCCCGAACTTCCTGAACGCGAACTCGGTGCCCTCGGCGCACTTCGTGGACGACGGGTGCGTGTAGGTGAAGATCGCGCCCTTGGTGAGGCCCTTCTGCTTGGCGATGTACGCCGGGGCCGAAGACGGGCAGGTGAAGCAGAGGAACGAGCCCTTCTCGCCGAAGAGGCTCGACCGCGGGCACTGCGCGGTGAGGTCCCCGGCCTTCACCGATGCCTCCACCGCTTCCTGCTCGACGGTGGTCCCGCACCAGCCGGCGTCGACGTTGATGCCGAACGTCGGGATGCTGTTCTGGGCCAGGTACGACGAACCGGCGAAGGAGTTCGACATCATCGGCATGACGGCGAAGACCTTCTTCTCCTCGACCAGTGAGCGGATGGCCCGGATGTTCCCGGACGGCGCGCCCTGGTCGTCGAGCTGGGCCACGAGCTTCAGCTTCTTGCCGAAGACGCCGCCCTGCTTGTTGACCTGGTCGAAGTAGGCCTGCACGCCGTCGAAGCCGTCGGCGTACGGCACGTTGAGCACGCTCACCGGGCTCGCGACGCCACCGACGCGGATCTCCGTCTTGGTGACCCCAGGGCGATCGTTGCCCTGTGCCCCCGCGGCACTGATCCCTACCAACGACACGAGCATGGCGACTGCCGCCACGAGCGAGATGATCCGGCGCATCGGTGTTCCCCCCGGTTCCGAGTCCAGTGCCCTCGAGACGGCTGTCTCGGTGGACGGCGGCACTCTAGTCAGAAAATGACGCACACGTCAGGGTCACCCCTCCGGCGCGGCCGCTCGCCGTCTCCCAGCCCGCTCCGACCGCTCCCCTCCGGGGTACTCGGCCGGCACGCGCGACGATGGGACCGTGCCCGGGACGCTCGTGACCCTCCACGCCCACCCCGACGACGAGTGCATCGCCACCGGCGGTGTGATCGCCCGGTCCGTCGCGGCCGGCCACCGAGTGGTGCTCGTGGTCGCGACCGGGGGCGAGGTCGGCGAGGTTGCCGACAGTTTCCTCGACGACGGTGAGACCCTCGCCGAGCGCAGGATCAAGGAGACCGAAACCGCGGCCGCGATCCTCGGGATCGCCCGGATCGTATGGCTCGGGTATCGGGACTCCGGGATGGTCGACACGGACGACAACCACGCCGACGGGTCGTTCTGGACCGCCGACGTGGAGGAAGCTGCTGAGCGCGTCGCCACGGTCCTCCGGGAGGAGGACGCCGAGGTCCTCACGATCTACGACGAACACGGCAACTACGGCCACCCCGACCACATCCAGGTCCACCGCGTCGGC
>JANOWV010000218.1:0-1803 GCA_031418075.1 Actinomycetes bacterium | reverse complement strand
GCCGAGGATGTCGCATCCGGTCTCTACGACCGATTCCGCTCGCTCCCGATCTCCGACGCCGCGGTGGTCACCGGGCGCGCGGTCGCCGACGCCGCGCTGATGGTCTTCGTGGGCGTGGTGACGCTCGGGATCGGGTTCGTCGTCGGCTTCGGGACCAACGCGGGCGTCCTCGACCTGCTCGCCGCACTCGGGCTGCTCGTGATCTACGCGCTCGCGTTCTCGGGCATCTTCGTGTGGCTCGGACTGGTGAGCGGGAGCGCCCAGGCCGCGCAGGGCCTCAGCATCCTCTCGGTCCCGTTCTCGTTCCTCTCGAGCGCGTTCGTCCCGATCAGCTCCATGCCCGATGTGCTCCAGACGTTCGCCAGCGCGCAGCCGCTCACGTTCATGGTGAACGCGTGGCGCGGGCTGCTCCTCGGCGACGCCGCCACCGCGACGTTCCCGCACACCCTCGGGTACTACGTCGTCGGTTCGTTGCTGTGGAGCCTCGGGCTCACCATCGTGATCGCTCCCCTCGCCCTGCGCCGATACCGGAGGACCTGAGATCGACATGGCCCGCGTCCGAGTCCACAACTTCACGATCTCACTCGACGGCTACGGGGCCGGCCCCGACCAGACCGAAGGCGATCCGATGGGGGTGGGTGGCCAACGGCTGCACCCCTGGGCGATGGAAACGCTCACCTACCGGAAGATGATGGGGATCGAGGGTGGCAGCACGGGCCTCGACGACGAGTTCGCCGCCCGCGGCGACGAGGGCATCGGCGCCACGATCATGGGGCGCAACATGTTCGGCCCGATCCGTGGGCCATGGGACGGCAGCGACTGGTCCGGATGGTGGGGCGATGAGCCGCCGTACCACCACGACGTGTTCGTGCACACGCACTACGCACGGCCATCCCTGACGATGCAGGGCGGCACGACGTTCCACTTCGTCGACGACCCGATCGAGGACGTGCTCGCCCGTGCGCTCGACGCAGCCGACGGCGCCGATGTCCGCATCGGTGGCGGTGTCGCGACCGTCCAGCAGTACCTCCGGGCGCGCCTGATCGACGAGATGCACGTCGTGATCGCGCCGATCCTCCTCGGTGGCGGCGAGCGTCTCTTCGACGGGCTCGGCGCCGACGCCATGGGCTACGAGTGCCTCGAGCTCGTGAGCACGGACGCGGTCGTGCACGCACGGTTCGCCAAGGGCGGCACGTGACGCCGGGTCCCGGCCCGGCGCAGCCCCACGACTGCGGTGCCCCTCGGTGATCGTCGGAAGGCGGTGGGCATCGACACCCGAGGAGGAGGCGGCGTCGTACCCGTGCGACGACTTCGTCCCTCGCGCCGATCTGGAGCTGTTCCGGGCCATCGACGTGCAAACTCCCGCCGCGATCACGTTTCGGTGGCTGTGCCAGCTGCGGGTCGCGCCGTACAGCTACGACTGGATCGACAACCGGGGTCGGCGGAGCCCCCACTCGCTCACGCCCGGCCTCGACGACGTGCGGCCCGGACAGCGGGTGATGGGTGTGTTCGAGATCGTGCATGTCGAGCCCGGAACGTCGATCACGCTGCGATATCTGCGTCCGGGCATCGGCGATGTCGTGGTGACGTACCGGGTCGTTCCAGCCAGCAGCGATCGGTCGCGAATCGTCGTGAAGATCGCGGTCGCCTCACCCCGCGGCCTACGTGGCGCGCTGCTCCGTGCCGTCCTCCCGTTCGGCGATCTCGTGATGATGCGGAGACAGCTCAAGAACCTCGCCGCACTCGCCGCTAGCGGGTCGTGAACGTCCAGGTGTAGGTGGCGGGCAACGCGTTCCCCCCAAC
>JANOWV010000217.1:0-5346 GCA_031418075.1 Actinomycetes bacterium | reverse complement strand
TTCCTCGTCGCCCTCGATGCTCCCCCGCTCGACCTCCGCGAGTCCTGGATCCTCGTGCCCATCGCGCACTCCCTCATCGCGATCCCCTTCGTGGTCCGCGTCACGACGCCCGTCCTGCGGTCCGTGGATCCACGGCTGCGCGAAGCCGCCGCGGTCCTGGGCGCGCCACCCCGACGGGTGTGGCGTGAGATCGACCTCCCGATCGCGGCCCGGGCACTCGCGCTCGGGGCCGGCTTCGCGTTCGCGATCTCGCTCGGCGAGTTCGGTGCGACGACCTTCCTCGCCCGCCCCGACCGGCCCACCCTGCCGATCGTCATCTTCCGGCTCCTCGGCCAGCCCGGTGCGCAGAGCTTCGGCACCGCGATGGCTGCGGCGACGGTGCTCGCGGCCCTGACCGCGCTCGCCGTGCTGGCCGTCGACCGTGCCCGTGTCGGCCCGGTCGGGACCTTCTGAGGCGCCGATGCTCGAGATCCGCGACCTCACCGTCCACTTCGGGGCGAGCCGCGCCCTCGACGCCTTCGACCTCACCGTCGCCGACGGCGAGGTGGTTGCGGTGCTCGGACCGAGCGGCAGCGGCAAGTCGACCCTGCTCCGGGCGATCGCCGGCCTCGTCCCCCCGGACGGGGGCTGCATCATCCACGACGGTCGCGACCTCGCCGGCGTCGCACCGCACGAACGCGGCTTCGGGCTGATGTTCCAGGACCACGCGCTCTTCCCCCACCTCGATGTGCTCGGGAACGTCGGCTTCGGGCTCCGCATGCGCGGCGACACCCGGAGCGACGCTGCCGCGCGGGCCCGAACCGTCCTGGCCACGGTCGGGCTCGTCGGCGCCGAGCATCGTCGTGTCCACGACCTGTCCGGCGGCGAGCAGCAGCGCGTCGCGCTCGCGCGCGCGCTCGCACCGGAGCCGACGCTGCTCATGCTCGACGAACCCCTCGGCTCCCTCGACCGCGCCTTGCGCGAGCTGCTCACGACCGAGCTCGCCGCCCTCTTCACGCGACTGGGCATCAGCGCCCTCGTCGTCACCCACGACCAGGACGAGGCATTCGCGCTCGCCGACCGGGTTGCGGTCGTGGACCGCGGCCAGCTCGTCCAGGTCGGAACGCCGGCGGAGCTCTGGCGGCGACCGGCAACACCGTTCGTCGCCGAGTTCCTCGGGTGGACGGTCACCGACCGCCTCGACGGGACGTGGGTGGCGATCCGACCCGACGCGGCACACATCGTCCCCCTCGTGCAGGTCGGGCCAACCCAGGTCGGGCCAACCGAGGCCGGGGGCCCGCCGGACGCCGCGCTCCCCGACGAGGCGAGGCGAGGCGAGGTCGTGCAGCGCACGTCGCGCCGCGACCACTGGCGCCTCCGCGTCCGCGTCGAGGGCCCCGCCGGTCGATGGGAGCTCGACCTCGAGGTGCGGGCGCCCGACGCGCCGGCGCTCGGCGACACCGTGGCGTTCAGGATCGACCCCGAGGGCGTGATCCGGCTCTGAGCCTCGATGTGCACCGAATCCGCACATCTCCGGCAGGACTCCTCGACAACCGCTCTCTACCATGGGCCACGTGCCGCTCGACGTCCTCACCCCCACACCGGCATCGCGGGCGGGTACCAGGACCGTGCTCGTCATCGAGGACGAGGCCACCATCGCCACCGCGGTCGCGGCCCGACTGCGGAGCGAGGGCTTCCTCGTCGAGATCGCAGCCGACGGGATCGCCGGTGTCGACGCCTGCGAGCGCCTCCATCCCGATCTCGTCGTGCTCGACCTGATGCTCCCCGGCCTCGACGGACTCGAGGTGTGCCGACGGATCCAACGCGAGCGCCCCGTCCCTGTCCTCATGCTGACGGCCCGCGACTCGGAGAACGACCTCATCGTGGGCCTCGCCGTCGGCGCCGACGACTACCTGACCAAGCCGTTCAGCGCCCGCGAGCTCGTCGCCAGAGTGCACGCGCTGCTCCGCCGGGTCGAGCGGACTCCCGATCGCGCCCACACGAGCACGCTTGACCTCGGCCCCATCCACCTCGACCTCGAGGGCCGGATCGTCACCGTCGCCGGCACCCCCGTGCACCTCACACCGACGGAGTTCGACCTGCTCGCCTACCTGGCCAAGCGGCCCAACCGCGTGTTCGCGCGCGAACAGCTGCTCGGCGACGTGTGGGGCTACCGGTCCGGCGCGGGAGGCCGCACCGTCGACTCCCACATCCGGGCCCTGCGAGCGAAGCTCGGCCCCGACACGGTCCGCACCGTCCACGGGGTCGGCTACTCGGCGGGAGCACCCGCATGAGCCGACTTCCCGTCGACATCGAGCGTCTGCGCGACCTCGACGTCCGCCGGCCGCTCGACCCGCTGCCGTCGATCAAGCTCAAGCTCGGCTTCCTCATCGCCGCCGCGGTCGCCGTGACGATCTTCGTCTTCTGGGTCGGCATCAAGCTGGGCGTCTGGCCGTCGCTGAGCGGCGTGCTCGCCGGAGGCACGGCGCTCGGGTTCGTCTGGCTGCTGTCGCGTGGGATGACCAGCCCGCTGCGCGAGATGGCGGCGGCGGCCGATGCCATGGCGCACGGCGACTACACCCGACGCGTCATCACCACGTCGCACGACGAGGTCGGCGCACTCGCCCGCGCGTTCAACTCGATGGCGGGAGAGCTCGCCGAGACCGATCGGGTCCGCCGCGACCTCGTCGCCAACGTCTCCCACGAGCTGCGTACGCCGATCACCGCGCTCCAGGCCGCGCTCGAGAACCTCGTCGACGAGGTCGCCGAGCCCGACCCCGAGACCTTCCGCACGATGCTCCTGCAGGTCGAGCGCCTCGGACGGTTGGTCGCCCAGCTCCTCGACCTGTCACGGCTCGAGTCAGGGGTCGTCCCGCTCGACCGATCGGAGTTCCGCGTCGAGCCGCTGCTCACCCATGCCGTCCGCGAGCAGCAGCTCCATGAGCCTGTCGTGGACCTCGCGATCGACGTCGACCCATCCGACTTGACCGCCGACGGTGACCCGGAGCGCGTCCACCAGGTCGTGGCGAACCTGCTCGAGAACGCGGTGCGCTACTCCCCCGTCGGCGGGACGGTCGTGGTGCGCGCCCGGCGGAGCCCCGAGGGTGTCGTCATCGAGATCCTCGATGACGGCCCTGGCATCCCCGATGCCGAGCGCGCCCGGGTGTTCGAGCGTTTCGAGCGGATCGACCCCGCCCGCACCACGTCGAACGGCGGCGCCGGACTCGGCCTGTCGATCGCACGGTGGATCGTCGACCTCCACGGCGGCGACATCCACCCCGAGAACCGAGAGCCCCACGGCTGCCGCATGGTCGTGACGCTCCCGGCACCGAACGGCCACACGAACTAGACACGACCGACCGCAACCAAGGGAAGAGCACGCACATGGCGTTGGCAACGATCGAAGAGGCGCTCAAGCGCATCCGCCGCGGCGAGATGGTCCTCGTCGTCGACGACGAGGACCGTGAGAACGAGGGCGACCTCACCATGGCGGCCTCCTGGGTCACCCCGGAAGCGGTGAACTTCATGATCCGCTGGGCGCGCGGCCTCGTCTGCATGCCGAGCGCCCCATCCGTGCTCGACCGACTCCGACTCGCGCCGATGGTCCCGCCTGAGCACGCCGGCTGCGACACCGCGTTCACCGTGTCGATCGACCACCTCGACGCGGGGAGCGGCATCGGCGCAGCCGATCGCGCGCTCACGATCCGCCGGGCGATCGAGCCCGACATCGAGCCGACGCAGTTCAAGCGCCCGGGTCACGTCTTCCCCTTGCGCGCCCGAGACGGTGGAACCCTGGAGCGCCGCGGGCACACCGAGGCCGCCGTCGACCTTGCGGTCCTCTGCGGGCTGGCTCCGGTCGCGGTGATCTGCGAGGTCCTCGACGAGGACGGTTCCCCTGCCCGGTTCCCGGCACTCGAGCAGTTCGCCTCCGACCACCGCATCGCGATGATCTCGGTCGACCAGATCGCCGAGCACCGCAAGGCGACCGCCACCGACGGGGGCGACGACCGGACTCCGGCCACCCTGCTCCTCTAGCGACGGCGGTCGGGCCAGGGACAAGTTTCAGGCCAGAGACCGGATTCAGGCCAGAGAGACGACAAGGCCCGCGAGGGCCGCGTGGTAGGTGACCATGATCGCCACCCGTCCCCACGGTTGCTCCCCCACGAACCGTGTCTCGGCGATGAGCGCGTCCGAAGCGACGAACAGCAGCGCCCCCACGATCGCGAAGCCGTTCCCGCTCGCGATCGCCGTCGCGGCCATCGCGCTGATCGCCACCATGTAGACGACCACCGGGACCACGAGCTCCGGCCGGTCGGATGCCCGGAGTGCACCCACGAACCGGCGACTCAGCGGGAGTGTCACCGCGATCACGATCGCGACACCGATGAGGTGCTCGGTGGACGAACCCGAGTGGAGCGAGAACCCCACCGCGAACAGCACCTGGGCGACGAGGAACGATCCGAGACCGAACACGAACCGGTCGCCCGGGACCATCAGGAAGACGTCCCCCGCGAGCGACGCGACCAGCGCGACGACGAACCAGGTCCGGACGTCACCGTGCACGGGCTCGATCGCGAGCGCGACGGCGAGGAACGCCACCGTCGCCGCCGGTTTCGCGACGTACTGGAGGCGCATCCGGTCGCCATTGACTGCGAACCAGTCGATCGCCGCCACGACGCCGGCTACTCCGAGCAGGACCCACGCTGCGGTCGTCATCTGGTGATCCTGCCCGACCAATGGCTGCAAGGCATGATCGCACCGTGCGGGCATTGATCGGTACGGCGGTGCGGGCGGGGCGTGAGCTCCAGCGTCGGTACAACGCGATCGGTGGCCCGACGCTCGCCGGCGGCGTCACGCTCTACGGGTTCCTCGCGATGTTCGCCTTGCTGGTGCTCGGCGTCGCCGCGCTCGGATATCTCTCCGCGGGGGACCGGAACCTGGCCGGAGACCTCACCCGCGACCTGGGGCTCACAGGACAGACCGCACGGATCGTGACGGAGTCCGTCGAGGCGGCCCAGGACAGCCGTCGACTCACCACCGCGTTCGGGGTGCTCGGGATCGTGTGGCTCGGATCGAGCTTCGCCCTCGTGGTCGCCAACGCGTTCGACGCCGCCTGGCACGTGCCGGGGCGGGGCTTTCGCGACCGACTCCTCGGCCTCGTCTGGCTCGGCGGCGGCGCGCTCCTCGCCGCCGTGTCGGCGGGTGCGACCGCGCTGTGGGCGCTGCTCCCCGGCGCGTTCGCGCCACTTGTGATCGCCGTGACATTCGCGGGCAACGGCGCGCTCTGGATGTGGACGTCGTGGATGCTGCCGAACCGATCGGTCCCGTGGCGCACCCTCGTCGTCCCCGCGTTGATCGCGGCCGTCC
>JANOWV010000216.1:0-7276 GCA_031418075.1 Actinomycetes bacterium | reverse complement strand
GCGCGCCTACCGGGAGTTCGCGTCCGCCAAGACCGAGTTCGAACGGCAGTCGGAAGGCCGCGAGAAGACCGGCGTGTTCGTCGGCGCGTTCGCCATGAACCCGGCGACCGGGGAGCCGATCCCGGTGTTCATCGCCGACTACGTCCTCATGGGATACGGCACCGGCGCGATCATGGCTGTCCCCGGCCAGGACGCGCGCGACTGGGAGTTCGCGGAGGAGTTCGATCTCCCGATCGTGCGCACCGTGCAGCCACCCCCTGGTCCTGATGGCGGCGAGTTCGACGGCGATGCGTACACCGGCGACGGACCCGCGATCAACAGCGGATTCCTCGACGGGCTCGGCATCGACGACGCGAAGCAGCGGATCGGCGAGTGGCTCGTCGAGGCCGGCAGCGGCGAACCCACCGTGACGTCGAAGTTGCGCGACTGGCTGTTCAGTCGCCAGCGGTACTGGGGCGAACCGGTCCCGATCGTCTACGACGAGCACGGGATGCCCCACGCGGTCCCGGAGGATCAGCTTGCGGTCGAGCTTCCCGAGGTCGACGACTTCCGACCTCGCGAGCTCGACCCGGACGACGCCGACAGTGATCCCGAGCCCCCCCTGGCGCGTGCCGAGGCATGGCTCGACGTGGAGCTCGACCTCGGCGACGGCCCGAAGCGCTACGTACGAGAGACGAACACCATGCCGCAGTGGGCGGGGTCGTGCTGGTACTACCTGCGTTACCTCGACCCCACGAACGAGGATGCGATGGTCGACCCGGCCGTCGAGCAGTACTGGATGCAGCCGGGTGGCGTCGACCTCTACGTCGGTGGTGTGGAGCACGCGGTGCTGCACCTGCTCTACGCGCGGTTCTGGCACAAGGTCCTCTTCGACCTCGGACATGTGTCGACGCCCGAGCCCTTCCACCGCCTGTACAACCAGGGATACATCCAGGCGCCCGCGTTCCGCGACGAGCGCGGGATCGCGGTCGAGGCGAGCGAGGTGGTCGAGCGCGACGGCGCGTTCTTCCATGGGGACGCACCCGTCACGCGCGAGTTCGGGAAGATGGGCAAGAGCTTGAAGAACGTCGTCACTCCTGACGACATCTCCCGCGACTACGGCGCCGACACGTTGCGTCTCTACGAGATGTTCATGGGCCCCCTCGATGCGAGCCGTCCTTGGAGCACGGCCGACATCGTCGGGCTCCACAAGTTCCTGCAACGGGTCTGGCGCAACGTGATCGACGAGGACACGGGCGACGCGACGGTCGTCGACGAGCCGGCGGATGCCGAAACCAGCCGGGTGCTGCACCGCACGATCGCTGCGGTGCGCGACGACATGGCGGAGCTGAAGTTCAACACTGCGATCGCCCGGCTCTTCGAGCTGAACAACCACTTGACCAAGGTGGTCGCCGACCGGGGTGGCGCGCCGCGCGACGTCGCGGAGCAGCTCGTCCTCTTGCTCGCCCCGCTGACCCCGCACGTCGCCGAGGAGCTGTGGCGCCGCCTCGGGCACCCGGAGTCGCTCACGTACGAGCAGTTCCCCGTCGCCGATCCGGCGCAGCTCGTGGACGACGCGGTCGAGGTCCCGGTGCAGGTCAATGGCAAGGTCCGGGCGCGCATCACGATCCCGTCCGATGCGGACGCGGTCGCGATCGAAGCGCTCGCGCGCGCCGACGAACGAATCGCGGCGCTGCTCGACGGGGCGACCGTGCGCAAGGTCGTCGTCGTGCCCGGACGCCTCGTCAACTTCGTCCTTGGCTGACCCGTTCCTGCGCGGGCGCGTCGTCTCGATCCGGGCCGGTCGCGTCACACGCGCACGCTCCGCCGGTCCCGGGTCCTGTGTCGAGCACGCCGGATACCCAGTTCCCGGACCTCAAGATCCCGGATCCCAAATTCCCGGATCCCAAAATCCCGGATCGTGAGTTCCCGGATCGTGAGTTCTGGGGCGAGGATCGCCCGGCGCGTCCTCGACGGCCGCGGCCCCAGGAGCGCCCCCGACTCGACCCGGTGCACCGCCGACCGATGCTCGCCGACGGACTGGGGGACCGGGCTCGGGATCTCTGGGAGACCTGGCGCCACGACCCTCGCTTCGGCATCGCGGTGCTCGTCGCGGTGGCGGTCATCGCGGGGGTGCTCTGGTACCGGGTCGGCGCAGGTGGAGGCACCCCGGCGCAGTCGACCGCGGCGGCGAGGACGACTCCGACGAAGGTCCCGACGACAGCGGACACGGCTCGAGGGTCGGGCGAATCGACCACGACCACTGGCGGCAAGGGCAGTTCGGTGATCGTCCATGTCGCCGGTGCGGTCGAGCATCCGGGGGTCGTGGAGCTCGAGCCGGGGGCGCGCGTCATCGACGCGATCGAGGCGGCCGGGGGCGGGCTGGCCGAGGCCGACCTCGACCGGCTGAATCTTGCGGCCAAGCTCGTCGACGGGGAGCGCGTCCTTGTCCAACGGGTCGGTGATCCGCCCGCGCCTGGTGGCACTGCGTCCGGGGGGACCGACGCGACGGGAGCGAACCCGAGCGGCGGGACCGGGGGACCGGATGCTGCTGCGCCCACAGGGCTCGTGGACCTCAACGCGGCGACGAGTGCCCAGCTCGAGGAGCTACCCGGGATCGGTCCCGCACTCGCCAATGCGATCATCACCGAACGGACCCGCCGCGGCGGTTTCCGGAGCGTGAACGAGCTGCGCGACGTCCGTGGCATCGGAGAGAAGCGGTTCGCCGATCTGGCTGACCTCGTGACCGTCTGAGGTGCATCCCGCTCGGGTGTCCGATCGATCGGTCGGCACCGTGGTGCTGGTCCCGCCGACGGTTGCGATCGGCATCCTCATCGGCGAGCGACTCGGTCCCGCGCCGGCCCGACTGTTCCTCGTGGCGGCCATCGTCATGGTCGTCGTCTCTATCGGCGGGCGGTCGCCGTCGTCCCGGCGCGGCGCCCTGGTGCTCGCGGGACTCGCGGTCCTCGCCTGCGGGTTGGAGCGCCGCGCGCTCGACGGGCTCGCACATTCGTCACTCACCGCACCGGTCGCCGAGCGGGCCGACGTCGAGATGCAGGGGACCCTCGTCGGCGACCCGGACGGGAGTCGATGGGCGACCCGCGTGCTCCTTCGTGTCGACACGCTCCGACTGATCGATCGCGATTCGGGAGCGCCGCGCTCGGACGTGGTCCAGGTCGGACGCACGGTGCTGGTCCAAGGGACCGACCGGGCCGCGGGTCGCCTCGTGGTCCTGGCCTCCGGTGATCGGGTCACGTTGCTCGGATGGGTGCGCCCGCTCGACGGGTTCGACCTGCGGTGGCGGTGGCGCCATGCTGTCGCGCGTCTCGACGCCCGCGACCTCGTTGCCGCGTGGTCGTCCGACTCGGCCCTCGACGTCGTCGCGAACGCGACGAGAGGTGCCGTCCTCCGGGGTGCTGATGTGTTGCCGCCGACGGAGCGCGCATTGGTAGCCGGCTTCCTGGTCGGCGACACACGCGACCTCCCCGACGACGTGCTCGCGCAGTTCCGCGCGGCCGGTCTCTCGCACCTGCTCGCGGTGTCGGGCGCGAACCTGGCCTTCGTCCTCGCGATCGTCGGCCCGCTCCTCCGTCGGATGCGACGCACGCCGCGTCTCGTGGCGACGGTCGCGGTGCTCGTCATCTTCGGGGCGATGACCCGCTGGGAGCCTTCTGTCCTCCGGGCCGGCGCGATGGTGGGCGTTGCGGTCCTCGCCGCCCATCTCGGTCGCCCCGCGCGCGGTGTGCGGGTGCTGGCGCTGGCGGTAAGCGGTCTGCTGCTCGTCGATCCCTTCCTCCTCCATTCGGTCGGGTTCGGACTCTCGGTCGGAGCGACACTCGGAATCACCCTGCTTGCTGGGCCCCTGGCGCGTCGCCTGCGGGGTCCGGCGTGGCTGCGGGAGTCGTTGGGCACGACGCTCGCCGCCCAAGTCGGGGTCCTTCCGGTGCTCGTCCCTGTGTTCGGGTCGCTTCCCCTCGTCTCGGTGCCGGCGAACCTCCTCGCAGTTCCGCTGGCCGGGCCGTTGACGATCTGGGGCCTGATCGCCGGTGCCGTGTCGGGATTGTTGGCGGGCCCCGCGCCCCGGATCGCCCATGCCCTGCAGGTCCCGACCCTCGTCCTCGCCGATGGCGTGCTCGGCATCGCGGCGGCGGCGGCGCAGGTGCCGCTCTCGGTCGATGCCGCAACGATCGGTGTCGTCGTCGGCATCGCGGCGATCGGAGCCGTCGTGATCAGGCTCACCGGGATCAGGCTCATCGGGAGCAGGCTCGTGAGGGCGTCCCGTCCCGACCGTCGTATGCTCGCCGAGCGTGGAGCCGACCGACCGAGCGAGCGCATTCCGCCTGGGTGACGTCGTCCACGACATCACGACCCGGACGCTCGTCATGGGCATCCTCAACCGCACGCCCGACTCGTTCTACGACCGCGGCGCCACGTTCGGTCTCGATGACCTGCTCCGGCGAGCCGAGGCTCTGGTGACCGACGGCGCCGACCTGCTCGATGTCGGCGGCGTGAAGGCCGGTCCCGGTCCTGAAGTCTCCGAGGCGGAGGAGCTCGACCGGGTGGTCCCGAGCATCGAGGCGCTCCGCGCGCGGCTCGACATCGCGATCTCGGTCGACACCTGGCGAGCATCGGTGCTCGACGCCGCGTGTGCCGCGGGTGCGGTCGTCGGCAACGACATCTCCGGATTCGCCGACGAGGAGTACCTCCCGGTCGCGGTGCGCCACAAGGCGTCCGTCGTCGCGACTCACATCCGGCTCGCGCCCCGAGTGCCCGATCCCGAGCCGCACTACAACGACCTCGTCGGCGACGTCCGGGCGTTCCTGCTCGAGCGGGCTCGTCGCGCCGAGGGGCTCGGCATGGCCCGCGAGCAGATCTCGATCGACGCCGGTCTTGATCTCGGCAAGACGGCGGCGATGAGCGCGGTCCTCCTCCGCGAGAGCGCGGTGCTGGCCGACACGGGATACACGCTCCTGCTCAGCGCATCGAACAAGCGGTTCCTGGGTGATCTGCTCGCACTCGACATCGACGATCGACGCGACGCGTCGCTGAGCGCAGTCGCCTACGGCGTCGTGCACGGTTGTCGCATCGTGCGGGTGCACGACGTGGCCGGGACAGTGCGGGTCTGCCGGACGGTCGAGGCGATCCTCGATGCCCGACGCGACGCCTCAGGACGGGCAGAGGCCGGGTGCGCGGTGAGTTCGACGCAATGAGCGCTCATCTGGTCAAGGGCGATGACCCCATCCTGCGGGTCGATGCCGTCGATGCGCTTGTGGAAGAGCTCCTCGGTCCCGACGATCGGGGATTCGCGGTCGAGGACCGTTCGGTTCCTCCCAAGGGAGAAGGCGACGGCGGCGGCGCCGACGCGCGGCTCGCCACGGTCGACGCGGCCATCAACGGGGCGACCACACCGCCCTTCATGACCGAGGGTCGCGTCGTCGTCCTGCGCGACGTCGGGCTGCTCAGCGCCGAGGAAGTGCAGCCGATCGTGCGCTATCTGGCCGACCCGCTCGACACCACGTCACTCGTGCTCGTCGCAGGCGGTGGAACGACGGCGAAAGCACTCGAAGCCGCGGTGAAGGCGCATGGGACCATTCATACGCCCGCGGCGACCAAGGGCGTCGATGTCCTCGCCGCCGCACTCGACGCCGCGGGTCTACGGCTCGCCAGCGACGCTGCGCAGATGGTCGTCGCGCACGTCGGGTCGGATGCCGGCATGATCCCGGGCATCGTGGCCACCCTGGCGAGCACGTTCGGTCCCGACGCCGAGCTCCGTGCCGACGATGTCGCCCCGTACCTCGGCGGTGAAGGCACCGTGCCGGTCTGGGACCTGACGAACGCGATCGAGAAGGGCAACACCGCCGACGCACTCGTCGTCCTGCACCGCCTGCTCACGGTCACGAGCCCGAAGCAGCCCAAGCCGGTGCACCCGCTCCAGGTCCTGGGGATCCTGCAGTCGAACTTCCGGCGCCTGCTCACGCTCGACGATCCCGCCATCGGGAGTGCGGAGGCGGCCGCCGCGGCGCTGGGCGGCAAGACGAGCCCGAACGCCGCTCGCTACCGGCTGCGCCAGGCGCGTGCGCTCGGGACCGACGGGCTTCGCCAGGCGTTCGACTACCTGGCCCGCGCCGATCTCGATCTCAAGGGCGAGCGGGCGATCCCCGAAGGGGCGGTGCTGGAGGTCCTGGTGGCACGCCTGTGCGGCCTGAGCGCCCGGGCAGGTGTTGCACGGCGCTGACCCGGAACCCGGGGAGCTACGCGGACTTGGCCGCGCGCTTCATGAGGCGGGAGGTGCGGCGAGCCGCCTGGTTCTTGTGGATACGACCCCGCGCGCCGGCCTTGTTGAGGCGCTTCTGGGCCAGGCGGATCAGGTCGGGGGCACCTTCGGCGCCCTCGTCGACCGCGTCCGCGGCGACCTTGACCCGCGTCTTGAGCTCGGACCGCACGCCCTTGTTGCGCACGCGGCGGGTCTCGTTCTGACGGTTTCGCTTGATCTGGCTCTTGATGTTCGCCATGGGCGCGGGGACTCCGAGATCTGACCCCGAGCACTGACCGGGGGGCGTCGACTGAGTGGAGCGTTCAGGCTACCAGCCGCTCGCCCGAGACTCATGCTGGGCGGGCCCATCCCTGGCAGCGTTCAGCACGAGGGGTACACGCCGGCGAGGCTCCGGCAACGGTCTGACGGCCCTGCTCTGCGAGACTGCGCGTGCGATGAGCACCCCCCTTCAGACCTTCCGCAACCTGGCCATCGTCGCCCATATCGACCACGGCAAGTCGACCCTGGCCGATCGCCTCCTCGAGCTGTGCGGTGCGGTCGAGATGCGCGACATGCGGGCCCAGTACCTCGACTCGATGGACATCGAACGCGAGCGGGGGATCACGATCAAGGCTCAGAACGTGCGACTCACGTGGAAGGACCACGTGCTGCACCTCATCGACACTCCGGGACACGTCGACTTCGGCTATGAGGTCTCGCGCAGCCTCGCGGCCTGCGAAGGCGCGTTGCTCCTCGTCGACTCGAGTCAAGGGATCGAGGCGCAGACGCTCGCCAATTGCTACGCCGCGGTCGAGGCCGATCTCACGATCGTCGCCGCGCTGAACAAGATCGACCTGCCCGCGGCTGAGCCTGACCGTCGCGCGGCCGAGATCGAGCGCGTCCTCGGGATCCCCGATGCCGAGATCTTGCGCATCTCGGCGAAGACGGGTGCCGGGGTCCCGGAGCTGCTCGATGCGCTGGTCGAGCGCATCCCCGCACCGACGGGGGATCCCGACGCGCCGCTGCGCGCGCTCATGTTCGACT
>JANOWV010000215.1:0-2294 GCA_031418075.1 Actinomycetes bacterium | reverse complement strand
ACCTCGGCGCGCAGCTGCTCGTGCCGCGCGAGCTCGGGGTCACCGTCGAGCACGCGCTCCGCGACCGCGCGGGCCTTCATCACCACCGGCTCGTCGCGGGGCAGTCGACCCAGCTTGAGGTCGCTGAAACCTGACTGACGCTCCCCGAACACCTCGCCGGCGCCGCGGATCTCGAGGTCACGCTCGGCCAGCTCGAAGCCGTCGGTGCTGTCGCGCATCGCCTCGAGGCGGGCAGTCCCCTCGGGAGTGGTGGGATCAGCGAGCAGGAAGCAGTACGACGCGTCGGCGCCACGACCGATCCGGCCCCGCAGCTGGTGGAGCTGGAGCAGCCCGAACCGGTCGGCGTCCTCCACGACCATGACCGTCGCGTTCGGGACGTCGATGCCGACCTCGATCACGGTCGTGGCGACGAGTACGTCGACGGTGCCGGCGCGGAACTCGCGCATCACCGACTCCTTGTCGGCCGACGGCATCTGCCCGTGCAACAAGCCGAGGCGCAGGCCCGCGAGCTCCTCCTTGCCGAGCCGTTCGAACTCCTCGGTGGCGGCCTTCGCCTCGAGCTTCGACGAACCCTCCACGAGCGGGCACACCACGAAGGCCTGGCGCCCTGCCGCCACCTCGGCGCGCACCCGGTCGTACACCGGCACCCGTTCGAGATGGCTTGCACCGCCGAGCTCGGTCGTGATCGCCGCTCGCCCCGCCGGCAGCGTGCGCAGCTCGGAGCGGTCGAGGTCGCCGTAGATGAGCATCGCGGCGGTGCGGGGGATCGGCGTCGCGGTCATCACCAGCACGTCGGGCTCGTCCCCCTTGCCGCGCAGGAGATCGCGTTGCTCGACCCCGAACCGGTGCTGCTCGTCGATGACCACCAACCCGAGCCGCGAGAACTGCACTCCGTCGTAGATCAGCGCGTGGGTACCCACGACGATGTCGATCTGCCCATCGAGCAGACCCGCAGCGATCCGTCGGCGTTCGGCCGCGGTCGTTCGGTTGGTGAGCAGCGCGATGCCGAGCGGCCGCTCGCCGAGCAGCGAACCCTCCTCCGGAACCGTGATGCCGTCGAGGAGCTGACGCATCGTGAGCTCGTGCTGCTCGGCCAGTACCTCCGTCGGCGCCATGAATGCACCCTGGTATCCACCCTGCACCGCGACGAGCAGTGCCGTGAGCGCGACCACGGTCTTGCCCGAACCCACCTCGCCCTGCAGCAGTCGGTGCATCGGCGCGGGACCGGCGAGGTCACGGCCGATCCGGTCGATGACCTGCTGCTGGTCGGACGTCAACGCGAACGGGAGCGACGCGTGGAACGCGGGCACAAGCGGCCCGTCGACGAGATGCTCGATGCCGGATCGTTCCGCCTCGATCGCGCGCTTCCGCGCGACCAGCCCGACCTGCATGCGGAGGAACTCGTCGAAGGTCAGTCGCGACCGCGCGGTCAGCGCCTCGTCCATCGACGCCGGACGGTGGATGCCGTTGTACGCGCTGGTGCGGTCCACGAGTCCGAGTGGGGCGAGCTCGTCGTCGAGAAGTGGGTCGGCGAAGCCGCGGGGCGCGGACCGCTTCAACAGCTCGGCCACGACCTTGCGGATCTCCCAGCTGTTGATACCCGCCTTTCCCGACTGTGGGTACACCGGCAGCAGCACGCCGGTCGTGGCGCGATCCGCCGCGTCCTCTCCCCCGTCTCTTCCGGTGCTGCCTCCATCGCTGCCGCTGCTGCCGGCACCCTCGTCGAGCACGTCGATGGCGGGGTTCACCATCTGTCGCCGACCGCGGTAGAGGTCGACCTTGCCGAACACCGACACCTCGGTGTCTTCGGAGATCTTCGCCCGATACTCCTGGTTGAAGAAGGTCAGCTTCAGGTACGACGTTCCGTCGAACAGCTCCATCTCGACGATCGGGCGACCGCGACGCGGCCGACGCACCGACACCTTCTTCACCGCACCACTGACCGTCGCCTGCTCGCCGACCGCGAGGGACGCGATGTCCTGGACGTTGGTGCGGTCGTGGTAACGCCGGGGATAGTGCTCCAGCAGGTCGAGGACCGTCATCAGCCCCATCTCGCCCAGTCGGCGGCTCAGGCTGTCGCCGACGGAACGAAGGTCCGAGAGCGGTCGCTCGCGCAGCTCCCGCAGCGTGAGGCCGAGCGACCCTGCGTCGGGTCGTTCCGCCACGCGGCTCGCTACTCCACCCCGACGAGGTACGGGTAGAGGGGCTGATCGCCCTCGTGGACCTCGACCTCGACGTGGGGGTGCTCGAGCCCGATGTGCTCGCGGATCTTCGCCGTGCCGCCCGACGGCGCG
>JANOWV010000214.1:0-2915 GCA_031418075.1 Actinomycetes bacterium | reverse complement strand
GATGGTCGCGAACGGGATCGAGCTCCTCGAACGCCATCCCGACCAGCGTCGGGCGATCGTCGACGACCCGACCCTCGTGCCGGAAGCGATCGAAGAGGTGCTGCGCTTCCACAACTCGACCCAGTACATGCACCGAACCGTCACCCGCGACATCGAGCGTCACGGCGAGTCGCTCCGGAAGGGCGACTCGGTGCTGCTCGTCATCGGCGCGGCGAACCACGACGAGCGCGAGTTCGGTCCCACCGCCGAGGAGTTCGACATCTCCCGCCGACCGGAGCGCCACCTGGCCTTCGGGTATGGCGCCCACTTCTGTCTCGGGGCCGCGTTGGCCCGCATGGAGGGCAAGGTGGCGATGGAGGAGATCCACCGCCGGATCCCCGACTATGTGGTCGACCGCGACCGGGCCGTGCGGTTCCACAGCGGCAACGTCACGGGCTGGACCAGCCTCCCGATCTCCTTCACGCCGGCACGGGTCGACAGCTGACCGGGCCGGGTCCTGCCTGGGCCCGGATTCGAGCAGATCCAGAAGTTTCTCGATTTCGCGCTCAAGTGCGCGGCGCTGTCTGCCGATGCTGCTTCGGAGCCGTACCCAACCTCTCCGGCGCCCGGCTGCGCCCTGCTGGTGCGAGGTCGAGGCTCGCTAACCTGCGGGTTCTTCGAGATCCCAGACGGGGTCGGGAGTCCGGGAGGCACGTGATGGCGTCGTTGTGGAGCTACGAGGGGATGCGGGTCGTCGTCAGCGGCGGTGGCGGCGCAGGGATGGGGGCCGCGACCGTCACCGAGTTGGCCAACCTCGGCGCCGAGATCCACGTGATCGACCTCAAGGAGCCGCCGGTCGACGTGGCGAGCTACCGGTCGGTCGACCTCAAGGACCCCGACGCGACCGCGGCGGCGATCGCCGACATCGGCGGGACCGTCCACGCGCTCTTCAACTGCGCTGGGCTCCCCGGGCCGCCGTTCTCCGACCTCGACACGATGCTCGTGAACTTCGCGGCGATGCGCCACCTCGCCGAATGCTGCGCGCCACTGATGACCGAGGGCGGCGCGGTCGCCAGCATCTCGTCGACCGCGGGCAGCGGCTACCTCATGAACATGGAGAAGTGGAAGCCCCTCATCGAGACGAACGGTTTCAACGAGGCGAAGGCCTGGTGTGAGGCGAACCCAGAGGCGATCGCCAGCGGCTACGTGCCGTCGAAGGAAGCGATCTGCATTTGGACGCTCCACGCGGGGATGGAGTACGCGAAGCAGGGCATCCGGGTGAACTGCATCAGCCCCGGCCCGACCGATACGCCGATGATGGGCGACTTCGAGGACTTCGCCGGTGCCGCGATGATCGATCTGTTCGCGCAGGGTGCCGGCCGGCGGTCACGGCCCGAGGAGCAGGCCTACCCGCTCATCTTCCTCAACAGCCGCGCCGCGTCGTACGTCTCGGGCGAGAATTTCGTCACCGACGGCGGCACGCTCGGTGCGCTCACGACCGGCAGCCTCGTGCTCAGTTTCGACGCCATCGACAACAACCTCGTCTGAACCGGCACCCGACGAGTGGCGTCGGCGTGACGACCTGGGACGGTGAGGAGTACCAGCAGCGATTCGACGCGCTCGAGTCGCAGGGCGTCGAGGTCCACGGCGAGGTGGACTTCCTGATGACGCTCACCCCGGGATCGGTGCTCGACGCGGGCTGCGGGAGCGGACGGGTCGCGCGCGAGCTGGCGGCGCGCGAGATCGAGGTGGTCGGCGTCGACGTCGAACCGTCGATGATCGCCGCGGCTCGGCAGCGCAGTCCCGAGCTGGAGTGGCACGTCGTCGACCTCGCCGACCTCGACCTCGGGCGCGTCTTCGACGTGGTGGTGATGGCGGGCAACGTCCCCCTGTTCACGCCGCCGGGAACGCACGCAGCGGTCGTCGCGGGATGTGCCCGGCACGTGGCACCCGAGGGCGCGCTGGTGAGCGGCTTCTCGCTCGGGCGGGGGTACGAGCTGGACGAGTACGACGAGCACTGCGCGGCGGCGGGGCTGCTCCTCGAGGAACGGTTCGCCACCTGGGATCGCGACCCGTTCCCCGGCGACGGCTCCTACACCGTCTCAGTGCATCGTCGCGATGCAAGCACGGCCGTTGCGCCAGACTGACTGGCCATGACCGACGGATCTCGCCACTCCCGCCGCATCGGGATCATCGGTGCGGGTCCCGGAGGCATCGGCACCGGCATCAAGCTGCTCGAGGCCGGGTACGACTCCTTCACGATCTTCGATCGTGCGCCCGGCGTCGGCGGGACGTGGTTCCACAACACCTACCCGGGATGCGCCTGCGACATCCCATCGGCCCTCTACTCGTTCAGTTTCGAGCTGAAACGCGACTGGAGCCGTCCATACGGAACCCAGTCCGAGATCCGGGCGTACTTCGAGCACTGCGTCGAGAAGTACGGGCTCGGACCGCACCTTCGGCTCTCCACCGGCATCTCGGCCGCACGGTGGGACGAGGGCGCCGCCGTCTGGCGCGTCGTCACCGAGTACGGCGACGAGCACGAGTTCGACGTGCTCGTCGGCGCGGTCGGGCTCTTCGGAGAGCCGGTCGTGCCCGAGATCCCCGGGCTCGAGAGCTTCGCGGGGACGATCTTCCACTCCGCCCGCTGGGACCACGACCACGACCTCGCCGGTGAGCGGGTCGCGGTCATCGGTAGCGCTGCGAGCGCGGTGCAGTTCGTGCCCGCGATCGCTCCGGAGGTCGCCGAACTGCTCGTCTTCCAGCGCACGCCGAACTGGGTCGTGCCGAAGGAGGACACCCCCTACACCGAGGAGCAGCTCGAGCACCTCCGGTCTGATCCGGAGGCGATCGTCGCGCTCCGGACCGAGATCTTCGAGCGGATCGATCCGGCGATCACCTTCGCCGACCCGAACATGGTCGCGGCATCGGAAGGG
>JANOWV010000213.1:0-4488 GCA_031418075.1 Actinomycetes bacterium | reverse complement strand
AGCATCCGCTCACTCGCCGAGACCAGGCTCTACGAGAAGACGCGAGTGGCGGTGCTGTCGATCGCAGCGCGCATGGCGAACGCGATCGGGATGCCCGCCGCGACCATCGCGCTCAGGATCCGACAGAACCGCTCGATGACGGAGGCCCGCACGACCTCGCGCATCACCGGGATCCGCAACGACATCTTGTTGCGGAGGAGCCGGCCGGGCTCGGACTTGAAGAACATGACCATGACCGCCGTGAGGAGCATCATCCCGAGGAAGATCTTCGGGCCGTGCTTGCCCGCGATGTCGCCGAGACCCAGCATCATGCGCGTTGTCAGCGGCAGCTTCGCGTTGAAGCCCGCGAAGAAGTCCTTGAACTTCGGCAGCACGAAGCCCACGAGGATCGTGACCGTCACGCACGCCATCACACCCAGCACCGCCGGGTAGGTCATCGCCGACTTCACCTTCCGGCGAGTGGCCTGGTCCCGGTCGATGTAGCCGGCCAGCTGCTCGAGGACGTCGTCGAGCTGACCGCTCAGCTCGGCCGACTTCACGATTCCCGGGTAGTAGGTCGGGAAGTGCTCCGAGTGCATTCCGATCGCCTCGGAGAACGTGTCGCCGCCGCGCAGCTGGTCGGCCAGCTCCATGAGCAACGTCTTCATCTCGGCCGGCGCCTCGGTCGTCATCGCCTCGATCGCGTCGAGGATCGGGATCCCGGCACGCAAGAACGCGGCGAGCTGCCGGGACAGGTTCGCAATGTCCTGCGGCTTGACCTTCTTTTGCGTGATCTCGATCTTCGAGAACGACTTGCGCTCCCGCAGTGACTTCACCTTGAGCTGACGCGCGACGAGCTCGTAGCGCGCGCTGATGGTGCTCGGCGCCTGGATCGTCCCCGCCTGCCGTCCCCCTTCGGGGCCGATAGCGACGTAGCGGAACTTGGCCATGATCGTGCTCCTACCTCGTGTAGACGCTGCGGAAGGCTTCCGCGACCGTCGTGATGTCTTCGGCGACGAGACGAACGGCCTCGTCCTTCAGGGTGCGCATGCCACCGGCCGTGGCGACGGCCTGGATCTCGTCATGCCCGGCGTCTCGGAGGACCAGCTCCTGGATCTCATCGGTGATCCGCATGAGCTCGTACACGCCGATCCGCTCGGAGTAGCCCGTGTGCGAGCACAGGTTGCAGCCCGCCCCGTGGGTCCAGGTCTCCTTCTCGACGCCCGTTTCGTGCCGGTAGAAGTTCCGCTCGGGCACCGTCGGCTCGTACGGCTCCCGACAGTGGACGCAGATCCGTCGCACGAGGCGTTGTGCCTCGAGCGCGAGCACCGACGAGTTGATGAGGAACGGTTCGATGCCCATGTCGCGGAAGCGCTGCAGCGCGGTCGCGCAGTCCGTGGCGTGCAGGGACGAGAGCACGAAGTGCCCGGTCAACGCCGACTGCACGGCGATCCTCGCCGTCTCCACGTCGCGGATCTCACCGACGAGGATCACGTCGGGGTCCTGGCGCATGATCGACTTGAGGCCGTCGGCGAACGTGATGCCCGCCTGACGGTTGACCTGGATCTGGTTGATCCGGGGCAGCACGTACTCGACCGGGTCCTCGATCGTCGTGATGTTGCGCTCCGGCGAGTTGATCTCGTTGAGCGCCGCGTAGAGCGTGGTGGTCTTCCCGCTCCCGGTCGGACCGGCGCAGATGACCATGCCGAACGGCGAGACCACGAGCTCGGAGAACTGGCGCGCGATGTCGCGACTCATGCCGAGGTCACTGAGGGCCCGGAGGCTGCGCGTCTTGTCGAGCAGCCGGAGCACGGCCTTCTCACCCCAGATGGTGGCGGTGGTCGCGACACGCACGTCGAGCGGTCGACCGTCGACCTCGGTCGTGATCTGACCGTCCTGGGACCGACGTCGTTCGACGATGTTCATGTCGGCCATGACCTTGATGCGGCTGATGAGCGCTTGGGCCATCGCTGCGGGGATCGTGGTGATCTCGCGCAGCACGCCGTCGATCCGGAAGCGCACCCGGACGTCGCCGTCCTGAGGCTCGATGTGGATGTCGGAGCTGCGGTCGCGGACCGCCTGCGTGAGGAGCAGGGTCACGACCTGGACGACCGGGGCGCGATCATCGACGACGATCTGGGTGCCGGTCTCGACCGGCGTGCGGGTGGAGGCGAGGTCGGCGTAGGCCTGGACCTGCTGGGCCATCCCGGCGAGGGCCTGGTAGGTGGAATCGATGGCCCGCTGGATCTCTGAGGGCGTCGCGAGCACCGGAACGATCGTGCCGTTGATCGCGGCTTCGATCTCCGCGCGCTCCTCGTCGGACAGCGCGTCGGCGCGTGCGACCTCGAGGCCCTCGGGGGTCATGCGCACCGGCACGACCTCGAGGCGTCGGGCAATCTCCTCCGGGACGAGCGCGACCGCTTCCGGTTCCGGCGCGACGAGGCGCAGGTCGGCCACGCGCATCTCGAGCTGCTCGGCGAGCACCGACACCAGCTCGCGTTCGGTCACGAAGCCCATCGCGACGAGCTGGGTGCCGATCCGCATCCCCGTCACCGACTGCTCGGCCAGCGCCTGGTCGAGCTGCTCGCGGGTGACCATGTTGCGACTCAGCAGCATCTCACCGAGATGTGAGGGGACGCCCGCGGCCGCGGCCGCCGTTTCGTCGGAAGCGGACTCGTCGGTCTGGTCGAGTTCGGTCGACGCGGCGACCACCGAACCGTTCGACGCGGCCGAACCGTTCGAGGCGGCCGCCGCGGGGTCCGGTGTTGCAGCAGGATTCGGCGACGCACTCGGAACAACGGTCGGTCCCGACACCACGTGCGGAGGCGGGCCCACCGTCGAGGGGGCAACGCTCGGCGCGGCCGTGAGCGCGGCCGGCGCGGACTGCAACGCCACGATCCGTCGGCGGTACTCCTCCCAGCCGGGCGCGGTCCACAGGATGGGCTCAACCTGCGCGGGGGTTGCGTCCACGGCCAGCGCGGGAATCGCGACGGCAACCGCGAGCGCCATCGGGTCCGCGACCGGAGCGACCACGGCCGGGGCGAGTGGCGCGACCGGAGCCGCGACGGGAGGGATCGGAGCCGCAGCCGCAGCCGGAGCAGCCGGCGCGACGACGGGCGGGGCGTACGAGATCGGCGCAGGCGGAGCGTGCGGTGCGACCGGAGCCGCGACGGGAGCCGCGCGAGCGACGAGCGGCGGCGCGAGCGTGGCCACGCCACCGCCACCCTGCGGAAGCGCCGAGGCGGAGGACGCGACCGATACGGCCACGGGCACGCGAGCGGGAGTCTGCACCGGACCGGTTGCCCGCACGGGGGCTGACGGCGCGGGGCCTGCCGACACGGGGCCTGCCGACACGGGAGCTGACGGCGCGGAAGCTGACGGCGCGGAAGGCGTCGAGGGGCGTGAGAACGTTGCGACCGCCGCGCCGAACGGGACACCCACCGGCGAGTCTCCGCCGGAACCTCCCGCGGACGAGCCGCTCTTGCCGTTCCCATTCTTGGACGGGATGGGCACGGGAGCCGAGATCGCGTCGAGCGGCGCCGGCAACCCGGCTTCGGGTGCGGCGGTGGCCATGGCCACGCCGGACGCAGTGGACGCGTCGGGCGGCGGGCTCGCCGCGTCGGACGACTCGGGGAGCGAACTCGTCTGCGAGGACTCGGTCTCGGGGCGCGTCGGCTCTCCAACTCCCGTGACCACGATGTCTACGGACTTGCGGCGGAGCCTCACGTCTGGATTCCTCCCTCACGGACCCGTCCCGGAAGGTGGATCGGCGCATGAGGGCGGTCCCTTGAGCGCTCGTGCCGCGATTCGGACCGTTGCGTCGGCAAGGATTCCGGGGTGAATCCTGCAATCTGGGCCCTGGCCGCCGTGTTCGGAGCCGTCTTCGGCGCTTCGATCGGCTCGTTCCTGGGCGTCGTCGCCGACCGGCTGCCCCGTGGCGAGTCCCTCGGGGGGCGGAGCCACTGCGTCTGCGGTCAGCCGATCCTGGCCCGGGACAACCTCCCGATCGTCGGCTACCTCGCTCGCCGGGGCCGGGCCCGATGCTGTGGGGCTCGGATCCCGCTGCGCTTCCTCGGGTTCGAGCTCGCCGGCGCGGGGATCGGCCTGGCGACGGTCGGCGTGCTCATGCTCACCGTCGGCTGACGCTCGCTGCGGGCCGCGTGCGACCGGCACCGTGACCCGGCCCTTAGGCTGGACCTGTCCGGGGAGTGGCGCAGCTCGGTAGCGCACCTGCTTTGGGGGCAGGGGGTCGGGGGTTCGAATCCCCCCTCCCCGACGGGCACGCTGGTCGTGCCACGCGGGTGTAGCTCAATGGTAGAGCCTCAGCCTTCCAAGCTGATGACGCGAGTTCGATCCTCGTCACCCGCTCGTGTTCTTCCGGGTACCGGCGGGTCCGACGCCGCGAGCGGTCCCGATGAGAACGTCCGGTCAGTCGCTGCCAGCGTCGCTTCCCTCGTCGGCACCACCGTGGCCGCCGCCCCCAGAACCACCGTGGTCGCCATCGTCGAC
>JANOWV010000212.1:0-4943 GCA_031418075.1 Actinomycetes bacterium | reverse complement strand
CGCGCACGCTGCGGTGGTACCTGGCCCAGCACGGCTGGTGCACGATTGCGCCGGGATATCGGGTCAGCCCGGAGGCCACGTTCCCCGATCACCTCGTCGACGTGAAACGGGCGCTCGCATGGGTGCGGGCGAATGCCGATGCGCTCGGCGCCGACCCAGACTTCGTGATCGCGTCCGGCGCCTCGGCCAGTGGCCACCTCGCGTCGCTCCTAGCGCTGACGCCGGGCGATCCGGCGTTCCAACCAGGGTTCGAAGACGCCGACACGTCGGTCACCGCGTGCGTCGCGCTCTATGCCGTCCTCGACCTCCTCGACCGCCACGGCGACCGACCCGGATCGACGCGCCCATCGTTCCTCGAGCACGTCGTCATGAAGTCCGCACCCGACACCGACCGCCCGCGTTGGGACGCGGCGTCACCGATCGCACGCGTCCACCGAGATGCACCGCCGTTCCTGGTCGTGCATGGCCGCCACGACACGCTCGTCTGGCGCGAGGAAGCAGATTCGTTCGTCCGGGCGCTCCGCGCCGTCTCGCGCGCGCCGGTGCACCACGCCCTGTTGCCCGCGGCGCAGCACGCATTCGACGCGCTGGTCACGACTCGCAGCCGGCACACCGCCGAAGCCGTCCGCGTCTTCGCCGAGCACGTCCGTCGCGCGCACGCCCAGGATCAGCGGGCGACTACACCCGACCTCGGGTAGCGGCGCCGGAACATCCAGGCCGCGATCAGTCCGACGGGGATCGGGAGCCAGAACGACACGAGCCGGAACATGAGCGTCGCCAGGAGCGCCTCGCCTGCGCTGATCCCCGATACGGCCAGCGTGGCCGTCAACCCGGCTTCCACGAAGCCCAGACCACCCGGCGAGAACGGGATCATGCCGAGGATCGACGCGGCGACGAATGCGAGCAGGACGAGCCAGATGTCCGGGCGCGCGCCGATCCCGAACAGGATCGCGAGCAGTGCGAAGTACTCGAACGCCCACCGACCGATCGATGCACCGACGGCTTCGAGCCACCGAGATCCCATCGTGTGGCGCAGCTCGTCACGCTCCACGAGCAATCGCCGACCGAGGTCCTCGATCGGCGGACGCCCCATCCGGAGGACGTTCGCGATCCGCTGGATCCCCCGCCCCATCGCCTCGACCGGACGACGGGTGGCGAGGAGCAGCGAGCCGATCACGAGCATCGTGAGGAAGACGACGCCACCGATCCACATCCCGCTCTCGAGGTCCGACGGGACCGCGGTACCGAGGAGGATCGCGGGAACCGCGAAGATCGGGAGCGTGACGACCGCGGCGGTGATGAGGATCGACTGCGCGGTCACCGCGGTGCCGGCCTTCGCGGCGTCGAACCCTGCGTCGGCGAGCATGCGTGCCTGCAGCACCGTGCCGGTTGCTCCACCTCCAGGGGTGATCCGGTTGAAGGCGTTTCCGGCGAGCTGGGTGGTGATCACTGGGAACCAGCCGTGGGTACGCAGGGCGATGCGCTGGAGCATCCACATGCACCAGAAGCTGCCGGACTCGAGCACGAGGACCGCGGGGATCGCCACCGGATGGATGTTCCCGAGCTTGTCCCAGGCCTGGAAGACCTCGGCGATGCTCGGGGCGAACACGTAGAGGCAGATCGCGGTGACGACGAGCAGCAGCCCGCGTCCGACCGAGAACCTGGGCCGAGCTGTCGGCTCCTCTGGATCGTTCACGGTCATGCGCGGAAGGTAGTGGTTCCTCGACGCTGACGCCTGCTATGCCGCCGTGATCCGCACTGGAAGGGACTTCAGCGCGTTGTTGAGGTTCGACTGCTGTCGGCGAGGTGCACCGGCGAGCTGCACGTCGGCGTAGGCGTTCAAGAGCTCTTCGAGGAAGATCCGGCCTTCGAGGCGAGCGAGGTGCACACCGAGGCAGAAGTGCTCGCCGATGCCGAACGAGAGGTGCGCGTTCGGACTGCGCCCCACGTCGAAGGTGTCGGGTTCGACAAAGACATCCTCGTCGCGGTTCACCGAGGTGTACATGATCGCGACCTTGTCGCCCGCCGAGATGGCCTGACCCCGGATCTCGGTATCGGCGGTGGCAGTGCGGCGGAAGTAGTGGAGCGGATTGGCGTAGCGCAGGATCTCTTCGACTGCCGACGGGATCAGCGACCGATCGGCGCGCAGTCGTGCGAGCTCGGCGGGATGCTCGAGCAGGGTCAGCAACCCCGACGAGAGCATCGTGCGCGTCGTGTCGTTCCCGGCCGTGACGAGCTGGACGAAGAAGTACGCGAACTGGAGGTCGTCCATCGGGCGCCCGTCGATCTCGGTTGCGAGCAGCAGTGCCCCGAGGTCGCCCTCGTCCTGGGCTGGAAGGCCCCGGCGTTCGGACGCGTAGCGGGCGCCGTAGAGCGCCATCTCGACCGAGCCCTCGCTGGTCCCGCTCGCGTAGCCATCGGGGTTGACGTCGGGGTCCTGACTCCCCGAGGACAGCTCGGCCCAGCGATGGATCGACGCTCGATCCGCCTCAGGGATGCCCATCAGCTCACCGAGCACCTGCGACGGGAGGAGGGCCGCGACCTCGTGGACGAATTCCACTTCGCCGCGCTCGGCGCCCACCGCGAGGATCTGACGACACAGATCGCGGATGCGTTCCTCCATCCGCCGCATCTGGGCGGGCCGGAAGTGGGGATACACCTTCCCGCGGAGTTCGGCGTGTCGCGGCGGATCCATCATCAAGAGCATGTTCTTGGTCTGCTCGAGCTGTGCCGCCGGTAGGTCTTCGAGCACGACGCCCCCGACCTCCGCCGAGAACAGCGTTGGGTTCCGCGAGACGGCGACCACATCAGCGTGCTTCATCAAGGCCCAGTAGAAGGTCCCGTCGGGCATCTCCTGGCGGAAGACCGGCCGTTCCCGGCGGAGGAACGCGAACTCCTCGAGCGGCACGCCCTCCCCGTAGCGGGCGGGGTCGTAGATGTCGATCTGCTCGAGCGTCAGGCCCATGATTCCCCTTCGCGATCCCCTCGTGGGTCGCCGGACGACAGGCTGTCGCACCCAGCCTCCGGCAGCAAGGACGCCTCCGTCGCCGAGGCGACTGTCTCGACCGAGGCGACCGTCGTCCAGCGGGCAGGAGTCGCTGCGTCGGCCGTTCCCGTTCGGGCCCCGGCGCTGGCTACCGTCGCGGGTCCCGCGCCCGTGCTCCCGGAGAGGACTGCATCGAGATGACCCGGCCCCGATTCCCCCGATCCGCCACTGGTGCCGTCGCCGCGATCGCGTGCGGCGCGCTCGTGCTCAGCGGCTTCACCGTCCCTGCTGCCGCACAGACCGATCCCACGATCACGACCACCACGACCATCCCCGTTGGCCCACCCACGAAGCGCGTGAAGGTCCTCGACAACTTCTTCAAGCCGAAGAAGGTGCAGGTCGTCGTCGGGACGAAGGTGACCTGGAAATGGGACGGTGTCGCCGCCCACAACGTCACGGTCACGAACGGGCCGCAGAAGTTCAAGTCGAAGACGATCGCCAAGGGGAAGTTCTCGCGCACCATCACCAAGCCCGGGAAGTACCTCATCGTCTGCACGATCCATCCCGGGATGAACATGGTGCTGCGGGCGAAGAACCCACCGCCGGTCACCACGACGACGATTCCCGCCGCGGTCGAGACACAACCAGGAGCATGAACATGCGTGACAACGAGGGGCTGCTCGCCGGAGTTCGGGTCATCGAGGTATCGCTGCTCGGACCCGCAGCCATCACGTCGCACCTGATCGACTTCGGTGCCGACGTGATCAAGGTCGAGCCGCCCAAGGGTGACTACATCCGGCAGATGACGTGGCCGATCGTCGAGGGCGACTCCCTCATGCACCTCCACGTCAACCGGGGCAAGCGGAGCCTCACCCTCGACCTCCGCAAGCCCGAAGCCGTCCAGGTGTTCCTCGACCTCGCCGCGAGCGCTGACGTGGTCGTCGAGGCCATGCGACCCGGGGCGCTCGAGCGGCTCGGCCTCGGCTACGACAAGCTCCGCGAGGTGAACCCGAAGATCGTGTTCATCACGATCTCCGGATACGGCATGACCGGTCCTTACAAGGACATGCCGAGTCACGGAGTCGCGTACGACACCTGGGCCGGGCTCGTGAACCCGGCCTACGACGACGAAGGGTTCTGCTACATCGCCGAGCATCCGTCGACGGGCATCCACGCGGGACCGCTCTTCGGAGCGTTCGGGATCCTCGCCGGCATCGTCAAGGCACGCGCAACGGGTCACGGCGCCCAGATGGAGATCGCGCAGTCGGACGCCGCGGCCTACATGGACTGGTACCGCTACGAGTCGTGGCGCGCCTACGAGCGCCCGCAGTCGGAAGTCACGGGCAATGCGTCCGACAACTTCGAGCGACGCGCGCCGGGCACGGCCGGGATGAAGGAAGGCGTTCGCTACCAGATGTACGAGTCATCTGACGGCCACGTGCTCTTCATGGCATCGGAGCGCGAGTTCTGGGAGAACTTCTGCCGCGGAGTCGACCGAATGGACCTGTTCGAACGCTGGCCCGGCGAGAAGTTCGCCGACCACGCCCGGAACAACCGCGAGCTCCAGGCCGAGCTGCGCGACATCTTCACGACGAAGACCTCAGCCGAGTGGATCGCCTGGTCGAACGAGGTCAACACCCCGATCGCGCCGGTCAACACACCGAAGACGATCATGGACGACCCCCAGTTCCACGACCGCTTCCCGTGGATCAGCCGGGATCGGCTCGGCGCCGACCAGCTTCCCAGCCCCCTCAAGGTGCTCGATGCCGAGCAGCCGGTCCCCACGAAGGCACCGACCGTGGGCCAGCACGTCGACGAGGTCCTCACGGATGTGCTGGGCCTCGACGCGGCCGCCATCGAGGCGCTCCGCGGAACGGGCGCCCTGGGCTGACCTCGCCGTCTTCTCGGCACGATGAGCGTTGCCAGGCAACGCCGAACGTGCCGAGAACCCCTCAAG
>JANOWV010000211.1:0-5072 GCA_031418075.1 Actinomycetes bacterium | reverse complement strand
TCGGCGTCTTCGTCCTGGTGCTCGCCGCCCACCACGTCCTCTGGCTCCATCACTTCCGCAGTGGCCTCCCGCTCGACATCGATGAGTCGGGCTACCTCGGGTTCGCCTACGACGATCTGCACGGCTGGAACCACGGGGGTTTCAGCGGCCTGTGGCAGGCCTTGGTGGGGCAGCGGCAATTCGGGCCGCTCGTGCCGCTCGTCGCCAGCCCCATCGTGGCCATTGTCGGGCACCAGCCGGTCGCCGCGATGACGGTCCAGTTCGTGTTCCTCGCCGTCCTCGGGGCGGCCGTGCTCGGTCTCGGACGCCTACTCGTCGGAGCGCGTGCCGCGCTCCTGCTTGCGATCGTCACCCTGCTGCTCCCGGGCGTGCTCGACTTCACTCGGACGTTCCACCTCGTAATTGCCAGCACGGCGCTGCTCAGCGCGACGGTGTGGGCGCTCGTACGCTCTGACGGGCTTGTGGGCCGTCGGTGGGTCGTGTTGGCTGGGGTGTTCGCCGGCCTGATGCTCCTGTCGCGCACAATGACGCTGGTCTTCCTCCCCGGCGTGGGTGTGGCGGCGATGCTGCTGGTGCTCGCCGCACCCCCAGCGCGGCGCGGTCGTTGTCTGGTGAATCTTGGAGCCGGCACCGTCGTCGTCTTTGCAGTAGCGGGGTGGTGGTATCTCCCCAACCTGTCCGTGATCGTTCGGTATCTGACCGCGTACGGATACGGCGCGCAGAGCCGGCAGTACGCCGACGATCGAGCGACACCGTTCTCTCTGTCGTTCTGGGTCGTGCGGCTTCGCCAGCTCTTGGATCAGGGACTGCACTTCGGGATCGCGGCGGTGCTCGTCGTGACGTTCGTCGTAGCGGTCATCGTGGCGGTCCGAATACACCGCCGGGAGCGAGCACGTCGGCCGTCGACCGGTCCCGTGCGTCCCGGCCGCGTGCAGGGGCAGCTCGCGTTCCTGGCCACACCGACCGGGACTGTCGCAGTCGTGCTCGTCGTCTCGTACGTTGCCCTGACCTCGAGCAAGAACGCGGGCACGGGGTTCTCTGTCCCGCTCCTTCCACTCATCGTGCTGTTGTGGGGCGTCGCGCTGCGTCGAATCGAACCGGGGCGGTTGCGCGCGGTGCTCGTCGGCGCGCTCGGTGTTGCAGTCCTGGTCACGGTGGTCTCGAAGGCGACGGTGACTGGGCCACTCGCGGGTCCGGCCTGTATCGACGTGCCCGCCATGCAGTGTGTCGAGGTCGTCGATGGGCGCGGGATCGCACAGCAGCAGCCGTGGGCGCGGAGCTGGGTCGGAATCGATCCGTCGCAGGCTCGCCGGAGCGAAGCCGGACGATGGGTCACCGTCACGGGCACCGCCGTGACCTTCGTCCGCCGGTACTCACACAAGCACGGCTTCGCTCCGGTCGTGTTCTTCGCGTCCCGCGACCCCCTGTTCAACACGAACAGCCTCGGTCTCGCCGCCCGGAGCCAGGCGGACGGGGAGGCAATCCCCATGGGTCAGCTCACACCCGATACCGGCGGTGACAGCGTGCGGAACTACCGTCGCCATCTCGACGACCCGCGCTTCGGTTGGCCCAACATGCTCATCACGGTGGCCCCCGGGCCCTTCGAGTTTGCTCCTACCGTCGACCAGGACCGAGCACGCCGGGCGGCCATCGAGTTGGGCTTCCGGCTCGTGCATCGCCAGCGGCTCCCCGATGACCGGATCGCCCAGTTCTTCTGGCTGCCGCGTGGTGCTCCGGTCTCATGACCCAGCAGTGGCCCCCCGGTTCCCCTCGCGTGCTCGTGACCGACGCGTGGCTCGCGAACGCGGGTGACGGCGCGATCGCGACGGCAACCGGTCGGCTGATCGAGCGCCTGACGCCGGGCGCGGCGGTGCTCCACGCCGCATACCAGTGGGATCTTCTCGGCGACCGCTACCCGGACCTGGCGCTCGTTCCGCCGCTCGCGAGCCTGCTGGGTATGACTGGCGCGGCGAGCTTCAGCGGCTGGGACGCGGCGTCGGGTGGCCGGCTCGTCGGCGGCGCCGACCTGGTCGTGAGCCAGGGCGGGGGGTTCCTGCTCGAGCACTACCAGCCCTGGGAACGGTTGTTCGCGCTGGCCGCCGTGGCTGACAGGGGTCTGCCGATCGTGATCCTCGGCCAGACCATTGGCGCGTTCCGACTGGCGCGCGCTCGGGCCTTGTTGCGGCGCGTCCTCGGTGCGGCGCGCTCGGTGGTGGTCAGGGACCAGCCTTCGTTCCTCCATGCCCTCGACCTCGGCGCCGATCCGGATCGACTCGTCTTGGCCTCCGACCTCACGCTGACGCTCTTCGAGGCGCCCGAATCCACGGTGAAGCACTCTCCCGTTCCAGACGGGATCGCCGTGGTGTTGTCGAGCCACGAGCAATCGAGCGACGGCGGGGGGCGACGCGAAGCGCTCGCAGCTACCGTCCTGCAGGAAGTGCTCGACCGGACCGGTAGCGAACGTGTCACTCTGCTGTCCACCAGCCAGGGCCTCGGGCATCTCGGATTCGAGGACGATGCCCGAATCGCGGGCGCTTCGCTGGACCGATTGACGGCGCAGCAACGATCGAGGACGGAACTCGTCGACGGTTACGTCGCACCGCGAGAAGCGGTGGAGATCTTAGGGTCGAAGCGCGCCGTCGTGACCCAGAGACTGCACCCGGCGCTCTTCGCGCTTGCTCAAGGGGTTCCAGCGGCCCTGTTGCTTGCAGCAGAGAAGGCCGGGGTGCTCGCCGGCACCGCCTTGGGAGATCTCGTGTGCGTGCGGCCCGACGATGCCGAAGCTAGAACTTCCGCGATCGACGCGGCGCTCGACCCGAGCGCTCGACGGGGACGAGAGTTGCACGAGGCCCTGGCTCCGGCCACGCGACGCGCCGAGCTCAACGTGGCTGCGCTTCGCGACGTGCTGTCGTCGCTCAGCTCACCGGGTCGCCCCGGGTCGGCGCCCCAGTAGGGTCGAGCGATGCCCGAGATCCTCGAAGCGGAGCAGGCGCGTCTGCTCGTCGAGGAGCGGGCGCTCGGGCGTGAGATCGCGTCCGTCGATGCACCGGACAGCTGGTACCTCAAGCGGGGCTTGACCCCGCGCGGCGTGCGCGCTGCACTCCCCGGTCACTCGCTGGTCGCGGCCCGACGTCGGGGCAAGCAGCTGTTCCTCGACACCGATGACGGGCCTGTGCTCGGCATGCACCTCGGGATGAGTGGTCGTGTGGTGATCGACGGCGACGCCGCCGGTGACCCGCTGCTCTATGCGAGCAACCGCGATGTCCCCGAGTGGCACCGATTCGCGGTGCGCTTCGTCGACGGAGGGCGCCTCTCGCTTCGCGACCCGCGGCGCCTCGGGGCCGTCGAGCTGGATCCCGACGAGGATCGGCTCGGCGTCGATGCCATGACGCTGCCCTTGGCGCACCTGCGTTCGGTGGTGGCCGGCTCACGCGCCCCGCTCAAGGCCGTGCTCATGGATCAGGCGCGCATCGCGGGGCTGGGCAACCTGCTCGTCGACGAGATCCTCTGGCGATCGGGCCTCGACCCGGCCCGCCGCGCGAACACGCTCGACGCCGGCGAGCAGGCTCGACTGCACACAACCATTCGTTCGACGTTGCGCACCCTGGGCCGGCGGGGTGGTTCGCACACCGGGGACCTCATGTCCGCCCGCGAGCCCGGAGGGCATTGCCCCCGCGACGGAGCTGCGCTGCTCCGGAGGACCGTAGGGGGACGGACGACCTACTCCTGCCCGGTACACCAGGTGTGAACGCCCGTCATCCAGATCGAGGTTCGGGCGCGAACCCTTCCTGACCCGGCCGCGCGACGCGCGCGTGCGTTCGCGATGAGAGGATGCCCCCATGGGGAGCCCGACCGGCCAGTTGCCAACGGACACGGCGTCGACCGGCCGGCTGCCGACCTGGGTGCTGGCGCTGATCGTGCCGCTCGTGGCTGGAGTCGCGGTCGTCGCGACTGCGCTCACCTCCGGCGATGACGCCACCGCTCCGGCGGCGGCGGCGGCCGTCACGATCCGGGGCTTCACGTTTGCGCCCGACCCGGTCGAGGTGCGGGCCGGTGAGACGGTGGTCATCGCCAACGTCGATGGCGTCGAGCACACGTTCAGCGCCGACGATGGGGCCTTCGACTCCGGCATCATCGACCGGTCCGGATCCGGGAAGTTCACTGCACCTGCACCGGGGACCTACACGTTCGCGTGCCAGATCCACTCGAGCATGACCGGCACGCTGGTGTCGAAGTGACGAGCGCCCGCCCGTCCCGTGGCTCCAACGACCTTTCCGTCCGGCGCAGGACCGTGCTGCTCGCGATCGGTGCCGCGGGCGTCCTCGTGAGCGGCTTCATCCATTACTACCTGTACTTCGAGGGCGGCTACCGCGGGATCGCGCCCGAGGAGTTGCTCGGACTCACGATCAGCAGATCGTTCGCGCTCAACGCGATCGCCGGTCTGCTCCTCGCGGAGATGCTCGTCGTGTCGATCCGGTTCCCCCGATGGACGCTCCCGGCCGTGCTCGGCGGCGTCGGCTTTGCAGCCGCCGCGATCGTCGCCTACGTGCTCAGCCGCACCACCGGGCTCCTCGGCTTCGAGGACGACCAGACCAGCGTGGAGGCCGTCATCGCGGTCGTTGCCGAGCTGGCCGCGATCGCTGCACTCGGTCCCGTGCTCGTGGGGCTGCGCCCGGTACGTCAGTCGATGCCACCAGCCGCCGGCTGACGCGCTCCCAGGGCAAGATGTGCCGAGCCCAAGATGTGCCTTGCCTCGGGCGCTGCGATGCGTCAGACTGTCCCTCTGATGACGCGCCACCCCTCCCGCCTCCAGGTAATCGTTACGTAGCGCACGCCCGCTCTCCGCGCGCGTGCGCCACCGCCCCTCGCTCGAGCGAGGGGTTTCTTGTATCCAGAGCCCCTTTTCCGTCCGGGAGCACCCCGGGATCCCACTGAAGCGAGCACTCGATGAAGATCACCGGCGCCCAGGCGCTCATCCGCAGCCTCGAGATGGAACAGACCGAGGTGATGTTCGGCCTCCCGGGCGGTGCCATCCTGCCCGTCTACGACCCGCTCATCGACTCGTCGATCCG
>JANOWV010000210.1:0-2337 GCA_031418075.1 Actinomycetes bacterium | reverse complement strand
CGGGATCGCCCAGATCGGGAAGTCCTTCCGCAACGAGATCACGCCGGGGACCTTCATCTTCCGGACGCGTGAGTTCGAGCAGATGGAGATGGAGTTCTTCGTCCAGCCGGCCGAGGCCGACCAGTGGTACGAGTACTGGTGCCAGGAGCGTCTCCGCTGGTTCGTCGACCTCGGCGTCCCCGAGGCGAAGCTCCGCTTGCGCCCGCACGACCCTGAAGAGCTGTCGCACTACTCCGCGGGGACATCCGACATCGAGTTCGATTTCCCCTGGGGCTGGGGTGAGCTCGAGGGGATCGCGAACCGCACCGACTTCGACCTCAAGGCCCACGCCGAGCACTCGGGGCAAGATCTGTCGTTCTTCGACCAGGAGCACGACAACCGGTACGTCCCCTACGTCATCGAGCCCGCGCTCGGGGCCGACCGCGCGACGCTCGCCTTCCTCCTCGCCGCGTACGCCGAGGAGGAGGTCCCCAATGGGAAGGGCGGCACCGAGAAGCGGACCGTCCTGCGCCTCGACCCCCGCCTTGCGCCGACCACGGTCGCGGTGCTCCCGCTCTCGAAGAAGGAGTCGCTCACGCCGGTGGCCGAGAAGGTCGCCGAGTCGTTGCGCGGCCGCTACATGATCGACGTCGACACTGCCGGATCGATCGGCCGGCGCTACCGTCGTCAGGACGAGGTCGGCACGCCCTTGTGCGTCACCGTCGACTTCGACACGATCGACGACGCGGCGGTCACCGTCCGCGATCGGGACACGATGCAACAGGAGCGCGTCGGCATCGACGCGCTCCTCGGCTACCTCCAGGAGCGATTGCGTTGGTGAACGAAGGCGACACCCACTACGAGGTGCTCGGGGTCCACCCCGGAGCATCGAAGGATGCGGTCCGCGACGCGTACCGCGAGCAGCTCGCCGACGCCCAGGGCGCAGTGACCCGCGAGGAGACCGCGAAGCGGCCGACCGACGGTGCAATCGCGAACGCGCGTCAAGCCGAAGCGCGGGTGCGGGCGGCGTGGCAGGTCCTCAGCGACCCGATCCAGCGCCAGCGCTACGACGAGAGCAATGGGATCGACAACACCGGCGTCGACCCCGACGATGAGCTCAGCGACGAGGAGCTCGCCGACTCCTCGGAGGAGCCCGACCGCACCCCGGACCGGGTCACCTCTCGCGCCCAGGCGCGCGAAGCGCGCGCCGCGCGCATGGCCGACCGACCCGCGGGCATGTTCTCGACCGCGGTCCCTCCCACGCCGGCGAGCTGGCCCTCCGGGCTTCGCCCGCCCCCGCCGCGGGCTCGCACGATGGCGCTCGGCATCGACATGTTCGTGCTGGTGTTCATCGTGCTCGCGCAGTTCATCATCACGCCGATCATCGTCCAGCAGATGAAGCCGGTGCAGTCAGACCGGCTCGACGTGATCAGCACGCAGCTCGACAAGAAGAACAGTGCGAAGGACAAGGCCGACTCCAAGACGGGTTCCAAGAACGCCGACACGAAGGCCACGGCCAAGGCCGATGTGAAGCGCCTCGACAAGGAGATCAGCAGGCTCGAGGACGAGCAGACGAACCTCCGCAACGACGTGCTCCCGATCACCCTCGGGTTCAGCCTGCTCGGGGTGCTGCTGTCGTTGCTCTACTTGATCCCGCTCAGCGTCAAGACCGGTCGCACGTTCGGGAAACGGTCGATGCAGATCCGTGCGGTGATGGTCGACGGATCGCCGCTCACCACGCGCGGCGCGCTGCGTCGGTACGGCACGCCCCTGATCGTCGGCTGGATGCTCTCGAACATCTTCGGGCCGCTCGGCTACATGATGGTGCTCTTCGGGGTGCTGACGTGGCCGAGGAACCCCAACTTCCAGGGGCTCCAGGACCGGCTCGCCAAGACGCTCGTCGTCGACGGCTGATCTCACGATCGGCGTACCGGTGTTCGCCGGTACGCTCGATCGCCTCGGCCCCGACGAGTCACGACGCGATCACTCCCAAGGAAAGCGAGATAACGCAGTGAAGTACGTGTACGCCTTCGAGGAGGGCTCCAAGGAGCAGAAGTTCCTGCTCGGGGGCAAGGGGGCGAACCTCGCCGAGATGACCAAGCTCGGTCTGCCGGTGCCACCGGGGTTCACCATCACCACCGAGGCCTGCAACGCCTACATGGACGGCCAGCACACGCTGCCGGCAGGGCTGATGGACGAGGTCGACGCGGCGCTCAGCGCGCTCGAGACCAAGATGGGCAAGCGTCTGGGTGACGCCACGGACCCCCTCCTCGTCTCGGTGCGTTCCGGTGCCCCGTTCTCGATGCCGGGGATGATGGACACGGTCCTCAACCTCGGGCTCACCGACTCGTCGTTGAT
>JANOWV010000209.1:0-9937 GCA_031418075.1 Actinomycetes bacterium | reverse complement strand
GTCGCGATCCGCTACGTGGCCACGAGTGTCGCCGTCGGCGTCGCCGCCGCGATCGCCGGACTGGCCGCGACGGGGGCCTTCTGACGCGATCATGGTGGGCGTGGACTCCGACCGCGACAACCTCCCCTTCGACGGGGCGCGACCCGACCCCGATCGGTGGCTACGGGTCTCGCCCACCTGTCGCATCGGCCGCGACGAGCTGCGATGGCAGGCGACCCGGTCCGGCGGCCCGGGCGGTCAGCACGCGAACACCTCGGACACGCGCATCGAGGTGACGTTCGACGTCGCGACCTCGCCTTCCCTCGGTCCCCGGCAACGCGCCCGGATCCTCGAACGCCTCGGACCGGTCGTGCGCGCCGGCGCCTCCGACACCCGGTCGCAGGCACGCAACCGTGACATCGCAACCGAACGGCTCCGCGAGCGTCTCGCGGCCGCGCTGCGCATCGATCCTCCACGTCGCCCGACCCGAGCCACACGCGGCTCGCAACGTCGACGCGTGGAGCAGAAGCGTCGGCGAGGCGAGACGAAGCGCAAGCGGGGCCGACCCGGCACCGACGACTGAGCCGACGCCGCGGTCGGGGTGCTCCCGTCGCGCTGGCTACACGTGGCGGCTGATGAATCCCCGGGCCCGGAACACGGCGAGCATCCGGGTGAGGAACCACACGCCCAGCACCGCCGCGACCACGGCGCCGCCGGCTGCGATCCCGACTTCGCCCCACGGCAGCGGTTTGCCATCGACGAGGTCGTGCGCGGCCGCGAACACGTGGGTCGTGGGCAAGGCCTCCGAGATCGGCTGGAGCGCGCCGGGCAGCGCCGACACCGGGTAGAAGATGCCCGACAGCGGGAGCAGCAGCGCGATGAAGCCCCACGTGAGGATCTCCGCGCCCTGGCCCACCCGCAGGATGAGCCCGATGACGACAAGGGCGGCCGACCAACCGACGACCATGAGGATCGCGACCAACGGCACCAGGGAGAGCCCGAGCGTCGAGATGTCGAACGCGAACGCGGCGAACGCAACGATCGAGACCACCCCGACACCCATGGCGAGCTTGGCGAGACCGAAGAGCGCGACGCCCGCGCCGTACTCGAGCTCGGTCATCGGCGTGACCATCAGGTTCAAGAGGTTGCGCGACCAGGTCTCTTCGAGGAACCCGGTCGCGACGCTCACCTCGGCCTGGAAGACGACATGGAAGAGGATGATCCCCGCGAGGAGGAACGCCGCGCCGGCCGTCGCGCCACCCGCCGTGCTGCCGGGCTGGCCACCGAAGTACACACCGATCGCGCCGAAGAGCACGGCGTCGACAACAGGCCACACGACGACGTCGAACCAACGCTGCGGTGCGCGCCAGAGCACATAGCTCTGTCGGCGCGCGATGGCCATCACCCGATCGCGGTTCACAACATCGGCTCCGGTTCGACATCAGCCCCGGGCAGCACACCCGATGACTCGGCGAGATGGAGGAAGACGCCCTCCAGGTCGGTACGCCCGAACCGCGCCGCAACCTCCGTGGCCGTCCCGTCGGCGACGACCTGACCACCGGAGACGAAGATGATCCGCTCGCAGAGCCGTTCGACCTCCTGCATGTTGTGGCTGGTGACGAGCAACGCGGTCCCCTCCTCGGCGCAGAGCCGCTCGAGGCCGGTGCGGACCCGGCGCGCGACGTCGGGGTCGAGCGATGCGGTTGGCTCGTCGAGCACCAGCAGACGAGGCTGATGCAGCGTCGCCTTGAGGATCCCGACGAGCGTGCGCTGTCCGGACGACAGCTCGTTGCCCATGTTCTTGGCGAGATGGGTGATCTCGAAACGCTCGAGCCCGGCCTGCACCGCGGGTCCCGGGTTCCGAAGTCCGTAGAGCCGTCCGAACAGCTCGAGGAACTCGACGACCCGCACCCGCTCGGGCAGGGGCAGGTACCCCGCCGCGAACCCCACGTGCTCCATCGCGCGACTGCGGTCGCGCGGGAGGTGGAGCCCCGCGATCTCGATCGTGCCCTCGTCGGGGGTGATGACCCCGAGCAGCATCATCAGGGTCGTGGTCTTGCCCGCACCGTTCGGCCCGAGCAGCGCCACCCGCTCACCAGCATCGACCGACAGCGAGATCCCGTCGACGGCCCGGACGCGCTTGTACTGCTTCACCAACCCGCAGGCGCGCAGCACCGGTTCGGGCGTGGCGCCTTCGAGCGGTCCGGACCTGTGGTCGGCCGCGACGGGATCTCCTTGGGGCGTGCTCACAGCGGTCGAGTCTCGCAGTTCCGGGTCATGGTGCGCCCGGAGTTTTGCCCCAGTCGATGAGGCGGGTTGCTCAGGCGACGCCATCGTCTGGTTCGTCGATATACGCGGTCGCCGGTGGCGGGAGACAGGGACGCGGGGCGGAGCGCCATAACCTCACGCCACCGCGGTCGAGGAGGAGCACGATGTCCGTACTGGACGGGGTCAAGGTCGTCGAGCTGGCCGAACACGGCTTCGTGCCGTCGTGCGGGGCGATCCTCGCCGACTGGGGCGCCGACGTCGTGAAGATCGAGCGCCCGACCGGCGACCCCCTGCGATCAGTGATGACGGCCGGGCTCGTCGTCGACACGGGCGACTTCAACTTCCTCTTCGAGCTCTACAACCGCAACAAGCGAGGCATCACGCTCGACCTGCGCCACGAGGGCGGACGCGCCGCGTTCGACCGGCTCATCGCGGACGCCGACGTGCTCATCACCAGCTTCCTACCAACTGCGCGCACGAAGCTGCGGGTCACACCCGAGGACCTGTGGGCGGTCAACCCGCGACTCGTCTACGCCAAGGGCCACGGCCAGGGCCAGCGCGGCCCGGACGCCGACCTCGGCGGCTTCGACGCGATCAGCTTCTGGGCCCGCGGTGGCGTCGGCCACATCCTCACCGCGCCCGGTGCACCGCTGGTGATGCCCCGCGGTGCATTCGGCGACGCGCCGAGCGGGGCGATGCTCGCCGGAGGTGTCGCGGCAGCCTTGTTCCAGCGGGAGCGAACGGGCAAGGGTTCTGTCGTCGACGTCGCGCTCCTCGCGACCGCGGTGTGGCAGCTCAGCACCGACCTCACCTCGACCGCCTACCTCCGCGAGGAGCCCGCCAAGCTCCAGGCCGGGAAGGCGCTGTCGAACCCGATGGTCGGACCGTTCCGCAGTGCCGACGACCGTTGGCTGATGCTGAACATGCTCGACGACGTGCGGCACTGGCCGCCGCTGTGCCGGGCGCTCGGGTTCACCGATCTCGTCGAGGACCCCCGTTTCGTCGACTCCGACGCCCGTCGAGCGAACGCCGGCGAACTGCACGCACGGATCACCGAACGCATCCGGTCCCTCCCGCTCACCGAGGTCGTCGCCGTGCTCGCCGCCGAAGACACCCTTTTCGCGACGATGGCGACGCCGCTCGAGGTCATCGACGACCCGCAGATCGTGGCGAACGGATACCTGGCGCAGCACCCCACGAATCCACGCGCGCGCCTCGCCACCGCACCGATGCAGTTCGACGACGAGATGACCGAGGTCACCCGGGCTGCGCCTGCGCTCGGTGAGCACACCGATGAGGTGCTCCGAGAGATCGGGCTGCATGCCGACGACATCGCGGCGCTCCGCGACGAAGGCGCCATCGCGTAGCAACTGCGTCCGGTGAGCGTCGGAATCGCACTGGGTAGGGTGGGCTCCATGGCGGATGGGCTGGTCTGGGACCACGACCCCGTGCAACTCCGACGCCCGGTGCTCGTCGCCGGTTTCGAGGGTTGGAACGACGCGGCCGATGCCGCATCGAGCGCGGCATCGTGGCTCGCGCTGCACGGGGCCACGTCCCCCACGCCCATCGCGTCGATCGATCCGGAGCTGCACTTCGACTTCCAGTCGCGTCGACCCACGGTCGAGCTCATCGACGGCGTCGCCCGTCAGGTCGCGTGGCCCGAGAACGTCTTCTCGATCGTTCCTCGCGACGAGCGCGACCTGGTCGTCCTGCGCGGGATCGAGCCGAGCTATTGCTGGCGGTCGTTCAGCCGGGCGGTGCTCGAGGTCGCACACGCAACCGGTTGCGAGCTCGTCGTGACGTTCGGTGCCTTGCTCGCCGACGTCCCGCACACCCGCAACGCGCGCGTCACCGGGGCGACCACCGATCCCGAGCTCATCGATCGACTCGCGCTCGCGCCATCGACATACCAGGGTCCGACCGGGATCGTCGGCGTGCTGCACGACCACTGTCGCGAGCTCGAGATGCCGTCCGTCTCCCTGTGGGTTCCCGTCCCCCATTACTTGGCATCACCTCCCAACCCGCCGGCAACGCTCGCCCTGCTCGACCGCTTCGGTGCCTTGTGCGGAATCGAGTTCGATCTCGACCGACTGCGGCGGACGGGCGAGGTGTGGCGGACCAAGGTCGACGAGGTCGCGACTGCCGACGACGACGTGCGTACCTACGTCCGCACGCTCGAAGAGCGCTACGACGCGGAAGCCGCGGCCCAGCCCGAATGGGGAGCGAACCTCCCGAGTGGCGACGAGCTCGCGACCGAAGTCGAGCGCTACCTCCGGGAGCAGCGCGGCGATCGATGAGTCGAACGGCCGTCGCAGTTACGGCTAGCCGTTGAGGAGATCGTGGGCGACGGCTTCCCAGAGCTGCTCGGAGAGCGCCAGGGAGTCGACGTCGACGCGTTCGTCGTTGCCATGGAACATCGTGGCGTAGTCCTCGAAGCTCAGCTTCTGGCTGAACAACCCGAAGCCATAGCCGACGGAACCGGCACGGCGGAAGAACCGGTTGTCGGTCCCCCCCACCATGAGGAACGGTACGAGGGCAGACCCTTCGACCAACCGCCCCGTCACGCGAGCCAGCGAGTCCCACAACGGGGTGTCGATCGGTGATGCGGTCGACGGGTCGTCGTTGGACTCCAGCTCCACCCGATCGGCGAGATCGCCGAGCGCCTCGTCGAGCATCGCCCGCACCTCGTCGCCGGTCTGTCCCGGGAGCGTGCGGATGTCGACCTCGAGCTCGACCAAGTCGGGCACCACGTTGGTCTTGACGCCCCCGTGCATGACGTTCGGCGAGAAGGTGGTGTGCGTGCACGCGTGCACGAGTCGGCTCATGCCGAGCGGGAGCTCGGGGAGCGCCTGCCGGAGGCCGTCGGGGTCGAGGAACGCCTCGGCGATCTCCTTCGGGTAGTGCATGCCCTCCACGAACTTGCGCCACACGTCGTGGATGCGCGTCTCGGGCTGGTACTCGTAGATCCGACGCACCACCTCGGACGCGGTCACCACCGCGTTATCGGTACGGAACGGCTGCGAGCCGTGCCCCGGCGTCCCGCGGATCTTCAGCTTCGACCAGAACGTGCCCTTCTCGGAGGTGAGCACCGGGAGTCGGGGGCCTTCCGGCGAAGGCATCTGGTAGCCACCCGACTCGGTGAGCACGTAGTCGGCGTACACCGCGTCGCGCTCGTGCTCGACGAGGTACTTCGCGCCCCAGGTTCCGAGCGCCTCCTCGTCGGCGACCGCGAGGTAGATCAGCGTCCCCTTGGGGGTGAAGCCGGATGCGGCCAGGCGACGGAACGCCACCGCCTGCGTGGCGGTGAGGTTCAGCATGTCGACCGCGCCACGGCCCCACACGAACCCGTCGACGAGATCGCCGGAGTGGGGCTCCCGGCTCCAACCGTCCTCGTTCACCGGTACGACGTCCGTGTGGCCCATGAGCAAGAGGCTCGGCGCGTCCGGGTCGGAGCCCTCGATGCGGGCGACGAGGCTCGTGCGGCCGGGTTGGGGCTCGAAGCGCTCGATGTCGAGACCGGTGCTCCCCAGGTAGCCCTCGAGGATGTCGGCCGCGTGCACCTCCTGCCCCGACTCGGTGGTGCCGTCGTTGACGCACTTCGCCTTGATGAGCTGCTGGAGGAGGTGGACCGACTCGTCGCTCATGCATCGTCTCCCTGCGCGTCGGGCCCGATCGCGTCGGGCCCCGACGCAACGGGATCGAGGCGGTAGAGGAGGCGGCCGTCGGACTCCTGCCACCGCTCCGCTCGACCGGCGAGGGCCATGTGCTCGAGGTGCGCGAACGTCTCGCTCTCGGCCATCACCCCCCAATGCTTCTTCGGGAAGATGCCGCGCGCCAGATCCTGCACACTGGCCGCACCGAGGGACTGCGACGCGTCGACGAGCATGAGCATCCGCTCCTCGTGATGCTCCTTGATCGCCTCGACCCGGCCGGGCACATCGTCGAACGGATGGCCGTGCGCGGGAAGGCCCAACTTCACGCCGTCGAGTGCCGCGACGAGATCGAGCGTCTGGAGGTACGAACGGAGCGCGTCGCCACCGTTGCCGACCCCCGAGATGTGCGGGGTGATCGACGGGAGCACGTGGTCGCCGGAGAGCAGCACGCCGTACTCCGGGTCGTAGAGGCAGAGGTGGTCGATCGTGTGGCCGGGAGTGTGGATCGACACCCACTCCCGCCCCGCGAGCTGGAGCCGCTCGCCGTGGACGACGCGTCGGCTCGGCCGGGGTGGCCGGAACAGGGTGCGCAGCGCGCGGATCATGAGCCTGCGGGTGAGCGGAGGCATCGGGTGCTTGCTCCCGCCCCAGGGCGTCTCGCCGCCCCACGGCACCGAGCCCGCTTGCATGTCAGTGGTCGGATCGTGCCGAAGCGGATCGTCGGCGTAGTCGTCGGCGTGGTCGGCGATCGTCGGGATCTCCTCGGCGCCGAGGTCGAGGGCCTGCGCGGCCGCGGCCGCCGCGCGCTCGACCTCCATTGCCTCCTCCTCGGTGGAGAGCCGGTTCCGACGGTTCGTCTCGTCGAGCGACCAGGTGGTGAACGCGCGGTGCGCGACGAGCTCGGCCTTCGCCTCGTGCTTGATGCGCCCGGCTCCGCCGAAGTGGTCCGGGTGCGAGTGCGTGACGATGACGGTGTGGATGTCCTTGACCGTGAACCCCGCCGTCTTCAGCCGGGCCTTGAGAGCCCGCCACGACGACGGCCCGGGGAGTCCGGGGTCCACGACGGCGAGCCCGCGGTCGTCGAGGAGCCCGTAGGTGTTGACATGGCCGAGCCCCGGCATCCAGATGGGGAGCTGCATCCGGATGATCCCCGGCGCAACCTCGATGACCTCTTCGGATGCGGGCTCCTGCTCCTGGCGGTGCCGCTTCGGTCGGGGGGCCTCGGTGTCGTGCTTGGTGGTGACCACGCGGGCAGGCTACCGCCCCGCCTCGCAAGCGCCCTCTGACGCCGCCGAAGTCGGACTTGTGACGCTCGATCAGGCCTGCGATGCCCAGGGTGCGAGCTTCGGCCACGGCCGCGCCTGCTCGAACACCGCACCGGCCGCGAGGCAGACCAGGTCGTTGTGGCGGGGAGCCACCACCTGGAGGCCCACCGGCAGCCCGTCGACGAGCCCCACGGGGACGGTCGCGGCGGGCTGGCCCGTGAGGTTGAACGGAGCGACGAACGCCGCCGACATCCCGAAGAGGGTCACCTGCTTGCCGTTGACCTCGCCGGTGAGCTCACCCTCCGCCGCGAGCGCGGGCTTCGGCGTGGTGGGGGTGAGCAGGAGGTCGATGTCCTCGAACACGGCCGCAAGCGCGACGAGCAGCTCGTGGCGACGCCGGTTCGCCTTGGCGACAACGTCGGGACGGAGGTGCGCGAACGACTCGTAGCTCAGTCGGGCGACGGTCGTGAGCTCGTCGAGACGGTCCTTCACGTCGTCGGCGTGCCACGTCATGTCGTCGATGGTGGAGAGGACCCCCCATGAGTTGCCGGGCTTGGGGAGATCGACGTCGATGGTGACGCGCTCGAAGCCGGCCTCGGCGATCAGCGTTGTCGCGGCCTCCTCGGCGCACCCGGCCGGCCCCGGTTCGGCGTCGGCGAACCCGAACGACGACACGAACGCGACCCGGAGACCACGCAGACGCTCCTGCGCGGCACCCGAGACCAGCTCGTCCTCCCAGGAGACGTCGAGCTTCGGGAGGGATGTCGGATCGGTGAACGTCGGCCCCGACGTGACGTCGAGGTAGCGCGCCGCGTCGCGCACCGAGCGCACCATCGGACCCCGCACCGGGTTCAGTGACGACGGGAACGGATCGGGTCCACGCCCGGAGCGCCCGAACGTGGCCTTCATGCCGAAGAGCCCGCTGTAGGACGACGGGATGCGAATCGATCCACCGCCGTCGCCTCCCGTGCACGCGGGGAACAGCCCGGCTGCGACCGCGGCCGCGGATCCACCTGAGGATCCGCCGGGCGTCTTCGACAGGTCCCACGGGTTGCGGGTCACGCCGTGCAGCGGCGTGTTCGTGAAGCTCACCGTCCCGAACTCCGACGCGGTGGTGAGCCCGGTGATGACCGCGCCGGCTGCGCGCAGGCGCGCCACTTCGGTGTCGTCGTGCTCGGCGATGCAGTCGGCGTAGACCATGGACGCATGCGTCTCCGGCCAGCCGGCCACCGAGGCCAGCTCCTTGACCCCCACTGGCACGCCGGCGAGCGGGCCGGGGTCGCGACCGTCGGCAACTTCAGCGTCGATCGCAGTGGCGCGCTCACGCGCCGCGTCGGCGTCGAGATGACAGACGGAGTTCAGCTCGGGATCAAGCCGCTCGATCCGGTCGAGATGCGCGTCGAGCAGCTCGACGGCCGAGACCGTGCCCGCGCGGACGGCGTCGGCGAGCTCCCACGCATCCTGTTCCCAGAGCGGTGGTGTGGCACTCATGGCGTCACGACTCCTGCTCATGGGGTTGCTCGGTCGATCCTTCGGCCTCGGCCGCGAGCTTGGCGAGCTCGGCGAACGAGTCGTCGATCCCCTCTACGAGCACGTCGAGGTCGGCCCACTGGTCGCGGTCGGCCAGCAGCCCGAGGTGCAGCTCGCCGCAGTAGGAAAGGATCGCGATCCCGAGGTTGAGGTTCCGCGAGAGCGGCACCATCGGGAACGCCTCGAGCATCCGGGCGCCCATGCAGTAGAGCGGCTCCTGGGGACCCGGGACGTTGGTGCACACGAGGTTCACGAACGGCTGGTGGTGGATGAGCCGGGCGGCCAGCCCGAGCACCGTCGGCGCCGCCCACTGGGACGCTCCGAGCAGCGCCGCCGCACCCACCGCCTGCTCGCGGTCCTTCAGGTCCTTCGTCGACGCACTGACCAGTGCGAGGCGCCGCAGCGGGTCGGCCTCGCCCACCGCGACGGGGACGAACATCGCCGAGACACGATTGCCGAGCTGCATCCGCTCGGTGTCGTCGCGCACCGAGACCGGACAGAACACCTTGAGCACCAGCTCAGGGTGCAGCTCACCCCGATGCTCGAGCAGCCGGGCGAGCCCACCCGCGACGCCGGCGAGCACGACATCGTTCACCGTCCCGCCGAAGGCGCGGCGGACAGCCTTCACGTCGTCGAGCGCGACGCGCGCCTCGGCGAAGCGGCGGCTCCGCCCGGCGATCGGATGGTTGAGCGAGGTGCGCGGCGCCATGACACCGCCCTCAGTGAGGGTCGTGAGCGAACGGGCGAGCTCGCCGAGACGGTCGACGGCTCGACGCGGCACCTCGGCAGCGCGACGGGTGGCTGACGCGAGCTGCTGGGTGTTCGAGAGGAGTTCGCGCATGGTGTCGATGAGCACCCGCGCCGGGGGCGGAGCGGGCTCCGCACGCCACTCGGGTGCGTCGAGGATGGTGGGCTCGGGGGTGAAGTCGAGGAGCACCGTCGCCACGTCGACGCCGGAGACGCCGTCGACCAGTGCGTGATGCGTCTTCTGGAAGAGCGCGACGTGCCCGTCTTCCAGCCCCTCGACGAACCAGATCTCCCAGAGCGGACGGCTGCGGTCGAGCATCTGCGACTGCACCCGCTCGAACAGCGCGAGGAGCTGCGCGCGCGTCCCCGGCTTGGGCAGCGCCGTGAGGCGGACGTGGTACCCGATGTCGAATCGCTCGTCGTCGACCCAGATCGGCTCGCCGGCATCGAGTGGCACGGACTGCACTCGCTTGCGGAAGCGAGGGATGAGGTGCA
>JANOWV010000208.1:0-3386 GCA_031418075.1 Actinomycetes bacterium | reverse complement strand
CGAGAAGCTGAATCGACTCTACGGCGAGGTAGCGACCTACCTGAGCGATGAGCTCGGCGTGAACGTCGAGTACATCCCGGTGATCGACTACACGGCATCTGTCTCCTCCTTCCGCATCGGCGACCTCGACGCGGTGTGGTTCGGAGGACTCACCGGCGTGCAAGCCCGACTCCAGACCCCGGGAGCACGGGCGGTGGCGCAACGCGACATCGACGCGAAGTTCACGAGCGTGTTCATCGCGAACACCGATGCCGGGATCCAACCGATCAAGAACGTTGCCGGACTCGATGCGCTGAAGCGCCACTCCTTGACGTTCGGGAGCGAGGTCTCGACATCCGGGCGCCTCATGCCCCAGTACTTCCTCGATCGAGCCGGTGTCGCCCTCGACGACCTGTCGGGGCAACCGGGATTCTCGGGATCGCACGACGCCACGATCAAGCTCGTCGAGGCAGGGACCTTCGAAGTCGGAGCCCTCAACGCGCAGGTCTGGAAGGACGCGGTAGCGGCAGGAACCGTCGATCCGTCGAAGGTGCAGGAGATCTTCACCACGCCTTCGTACTTCGACTACCACTGGCTGGTGCGTCCCCGGCTCGACCGCAAATTCGGCAAGGGCTTCACGGCTGGGTTCACCAAGGCGATTCGATCGCTCGATGCGTCCGACCCGAAGCAGGCCGAGATCCTCGAGCTCTTCGGTGCGGACCGCTTCATCGCGACTCGGGCGCAGAACTACGCCAAGATCGAAGCGATCGCTCGCAAGGTGGGATTGATCACCTGAGCTGGCTCTGGCTTCCGGTCGGCTTCCAATGATGGTGACACCGCTCGAGATCGATGCGGTCGACGCTTCGTACGGGAACGGCCCGGTCCTCGAAGGAGTGACGCTTCGTGTTGAGGCCGGCGAGCTCGTCGCGCTCGTCGGGAGCTCGGGCGCGGGCAAGTCGACCACGCTGGGACTTGCGTGCGGCCTGCTCGCTCCCGTCGCCGGCCGAATCCGAACGCTCGGCGTCGACCTCGCCGGAGCAGATCGGCGGGAGCGACGATCAGTGCTGGCGCGGGTGGGCTACGTCCCGCAGCAGGTCCTGATGCCAGGGCGGCTCCGGGTGGTCCACAATGTGAATTCCGGACGGCTCGGGAGCTGGAGTGTCGCGCGATCGCTCCGATCGCTTGTTGCGCCGGTCGAGATGGACGTAGCCATCGCCGCACTAGATCGGCTCGGCATCGGCGATCTCGTCGATGCTCGAACCGACACGCTGTCGGGTGGTCAGCTCCAGCGCGTTGCACTGGCGCGGGTGCTGGTGCAGCGGCCGTCGCTCGTGCTCGCCGACGAGCCGGTCTCGGCGGTCGACCCCGCGTGGAGCGTCGAGATGCTCGATGCGTTGACCGAGCTCGCAGCCGCAGATGGTTGCGGGGTGCTCGTGAGCCTGCACGACGCTGACCTGGCCCTCGAACGATGTCATCGAATCGTTGCGTTGCGGGCCGGGCGGGTGTGGCTGGATGCGCCCACCGACCTCGTCGCCCGTAGCGACCTCGATGCGCTGTACCGGCTCGCGCGTCCGACCCATCCGTGACGCTGCTCCGCCCGGTTGTCGAGCTCGAATCGGCAGGGGAGGCTCCCACCGAGCACCGGAGACGACCGGATGTACGCACTGGTCGCCGGTGGGTCCTGGCGCTCGTCGTACTGGTGATCGGTTCGGTCTGGGTATCGGGCATCGGACGTACCGCGATCCTGAATCCCGATGGACTGACCCAGGTGGGCGAATTCTTCGCTGCGGCGTTCCACCCCGAGCTCGACCCTCAGTTCCTCTCGATCACGTGGCAGGGGGCACTCGTCACGTTGTCGTACGCCGTCCTCGGCACCGCACTGAGCCTGGTCGTCGGCTTCACGCTCGGGGTCGCGGTGTCGGAGAGCTGGGCGACCGACACCGAGCTTCGTCCCGCGCTCCGTATCGCGCGCCGCGTGGTCCGAGCTGCGTTGATCCCATTTCGGGCAGTGCACGAGGCCGTCTATGCCGTGGTGCTCGTCAACATCCTCGGGATCAATCCGCTGGTTGCGATCGTCGCGATCGGAATCCCGTTCGGGGCAGTGACCGCGAAGGTCTTCGCCCAGATGTTCGACGACGTCCCCCCTGTCTGGACGTCGGTCCTACGAGCTTCGGGTGCCGGCCGCCGACACCTCATGCTGTTCGGCGTCCTTCCCGAGGCCCTGCCCAACCTCTCGACGTACGCCTGGTACCGATTCGAGTGCGCGATCCGAGCGGCCGCTGTTCTCGGCGTGATCGGCGCGGGTGGCCTCGGGTTTCAGATCCGCGTGTCGTTCCAGGGGCTGGCGTACGGCGAGATGTGGACGCTGCTGTACGCACTCATCGCCCTGTGTGGCGCGGCCGACTGGTGGAGCTCGCGTCTGCGGCGAAGGGGTCCGACCGCCATCCGGAGGGGAGATCGGTCCTCGACCTCGCAGCGGCGCGTGCTGCACGCGTCGCTCGCAGTCGCGGCCCTGGCGATCCCACTCGCGTGGTGGAACCTGGGCATCGACCTCAGCACGCTGTGGGCACCGAGGGCGATCAGCAATGCGGAGCGCTTGATCTCGTTGGCGCTTCCACCAGTCGCGCCAGATGGGATCGCGAACCTCGTCGCGTTGTCGGCGGAGACGCTCGCGATGTCCGTGCTGGCGAGCGTTCTCGCATTCGGCGCGGCTACTGGAGTCGCGTTGGTGGCCGCGCGCGTGCCTCGCCGGGCATCCGGCATCGGCGGGGTCGGGGCGCGTTCGGCCGCGCTCGTCACCCGCTCGGTGCTGCTCGTCTGTCGTGCGATCCCGCCGCCCGTCTGGGCGTTGCTCTTCCTGTTCGTCTGCTTCCCGGGCGTGGTCCCCGGGGCACTCGCGCTCGCGATCTACAACTTCGGCGTGCTCGGCCGCCTCATGGCCGAGTTCGTCGAGAACCTCGATCCGGTGTCGGGGGAGGCACTCCGAGGCAGCGGCGCGAGTCGCATGCAGGTGTTCGCCTACGATCGTGTTCCTCGGCTGGCTCCGAGCTTCGCGGCGCTCGGGCTCTACCGGTGGGAGGTAGCGATCCGCGAGACCGTCGTCGTCGGGTTGGTCGCTGCCGGGGGGCTCGGCTTTCAGCTCCATCAAGAGCTCGCCGCGTTTGACTATCAGTCGATCACCGCGACATTGCTCGCGCTCGTGGCGATCACGGCGCTGACCGACATCGTGAGTACTCGCGTCCGTGCCGTGGTGCGCTGACAACGGGTGTCGTCCGCCCGGATCAGCTGGCGCTGAGACCGAACAACGTGCGCGACGTGGCCGCCGAGGATGCGCTTTGTCGGCGTCCCGAAGGTCCGACTTGACCATCTGCTCGGCGTCTCGGTGTCTCGGCGTCTCGGTCCTCGGC
>JANOWV010000207.1:0-4155 GCA_031418075.1 Actinomycetes bacterium | reverse complement strand
CCCGACGCGATCTCGGCGAACATCCTGACGCTCACCAACGCCGATCGGGCGGCGAACGGACTCGGGCCGCTCGGCTGGAGCCCACAGCTGTGGTGCCTGGCGTGCGAATGGAGCACCCAGCTCGCCGGAGTGGGTTCGCTGAGCCACCGCGACCTCAATACGGTGATCCGCACGTCGGCATACAACGCCTACCGCGCGCTCGGCGAGAACCTCCTCCGCGGCCCGCAGTCCCTCGCGCCCGAAGCGATGGAGAGCGCGTGGATGAACTCGAGCGGCCACCGCGCCAACATCGTTGGTGGACAGTTCAACACGCTCGCCGTCGCGTACACAATGTCCGGTGACGGACAGATCTTCGTCACCGTGAACTTCGGCGGCTGACCGGACCTCAGGGCCCGAACGGTCCGTCCGACTCCAGGAGCGCGAGCACCTGGTTCGCACCCACGTCGACCGAGGTGGATGCCGTGGCGATCGTGAGCTCGGGATCGAGCGGCGCCTCGTAGGGATCGTCGATCCCGGTGAACCCAGGCAGCTCCCCAGCCCTCGCCTTCACGTAGAGCCCCTTCGGGTCCCGTTGTTCGCAGACCTCGAGCGGTGTGTCCACGAAGACCTCGAGGAACCGCAGCCCGGCCGCATCGTGCAACGCCCGTGCGTGGGCTCGCCCGGCTCGGTAGGGGCTGATCACCGGGACCAGGGCGACGACTCCCGCATCGGCGAAGAGCCGGGCCACCTCCCCGACGCGCCGCACGTTCTCGTCGCGATCGGCGGGGCTGAAGCCGAGGTCACCGTTGAGACCATGGCGCAGGTTGTCACCGTCGAGCGTGTAGGTCGCGATCGACCGGCCGAGCAGCAGGCCGGCGACGGCATCGGCGATGGTCGACTTCCCGGAGCCGGAGAGGCCGGTGAACCAGATCGTCGCACCGTGCAGCCCGGCCGCGGCCCAACGCTCCGACCGGGCGACGCCATGCTCGTGCCATACGACGTTCGGGCTGGCGCCGGATGTGCTCACGATGCCGGGGCGAGGATCATCCCTGCGCCGACGGTCTCGAACGTCGACTCGTCGATGAGGACGAAGCTCCCCGTCATGCGGTTGCGTCGGTACTCGTCGACGAACAGCGGCGAGGTGCTCCGAAGCGTCACCCGCCCGATGTCGTTCATCGCGAGCGCATCGTGGCCTTCCTCGCGATGGAGGCTGTTCACGTCGAGGCCATAGTGCAGCCGCTGCACCTTGGCGCGTGCGACGCGCGTCGTGTGCTTGATGCCGTAGATCGCGCCTTCGCGCATCGGTCGCTCGTTGAACCAGCAGACCATCGCCTCGACGTCCTGGGTCACCGTTGGTGCGTTGTTCGGGCGGCAGAGCATGTCGCCGCGGCTGATGTCGAGATCGTCAGCAAGACGGATGTTCACCGACATCGGCGGAAACGCCTCGTCGATGGGGCCCCCGTCACGGTCGATCCCGGCGATCACCGTGGTCAGACCGGTCGGTAGGACGCGCACCTCGTCACCGGGACGAAAGATCCCGCTCGCGACCTGTCCGGCGTAGCCGCGGTAGTCGTGGTGGTCGTGGCTCATCGGGCGGATCACGTACTGGACCGGGAACCGGGAGTCGATCAGGTTGCGGTCGGAACCGATGTACACGTGTTCCAGGTGGTGCAGGAGGGTAGGACCCTCGTACCACGGGGTGTTCGCCGAGTGCGCGACGACGTTGTCGCCCTCGAGGGCCGAGATCGGGATGAACGTCAGGTCGTCGATGTCGAGCTTGGCGGCGAACTCGGCGAACTCGGCGCAGATCTCGTCGAACCGACCTTCGTCGAAGTCGACGAGGTCCATCTTGTTCACGCACAGCACGAGGTGCTTCACCTGGAGCAGCGAGGCAATCACCGCGTGACGGCGTGACTGCTCGAGCACGCCCTTGCGCGCGTCGATGAGTACCAGCGCGAGGTCGGCCGTTGACGCGCCGGTCACCATGTTGCGCGTGTACTGGATGTGCCCGGGGGTGTCGGCGATGATGAACTTCCGGCGAGGAGTCGCGAAGTACCGGTACGCGACGTCGATCGTGATCCCCTGCTCGCGTTCGGAGCGCAACCCGTCGGTGAGCAGGGCGAGGTTCGTGTAGTCGAAGCCCTTGTCGCGACTCGTGCGCTCGACCGCCTCGAGCTGGTCCTCGAAGATCTGCTTGGTCTCGAGGAGCAGTCGCCCGATGAGCGTGCTCTTGCCGTCGTCGACCGATCCGGCCGTCGCGAACCGCAGCAGCTCCATTACCCGGGTCGATTCCACTGCGGCGTCCCGGCCGGCCGGCCACGCCTCCGTTGCATCTCCATCAAAAATAGCCCTCGCGTTTGCGGTCTTCCATGCCGGCCTCGGAGATGCGGTCGTCGGCACGGGTCGCGCCGCGCTCGGTGATCCTCGCTGCCGCGACCTCGGCGATGACCTCGTCGACCGTCACCGCCGGTGACTCCACCGCGCCGGTGCACGACGCATCCCCGACGGTGCGGAAGCGGACAGTGATCTCTTCCACTTCTTCGTTCTCCGCGACCGTCACGTGCGGCCCCACCGCGAGCCACATGCCGTCGCGGCGGAACACCTCACGCTTGTGCGCGTAGTAGAGGGAGGGCAGCTCCACGCCGTCGTCCTTGACGTACTGCCAGATGTCGAGCTCGGTCCAGTTGCTCAGCGGGAAGACGCGGATGTGCTCACCCTTGCGGTGCCGCCCGTTGTAGAGGTTCCAGACCTCGGGGCGCTGGTTCTTCGGATCCCACTGCCCGAACTCGTCGCGAAACGAGTAGACGCGCTCTTTGGCCCGGGCCTTCTCCTCGTCGCGACGTCCACCGCCGAAGACCGAGTCGAAGCCGTGCTCCACGATCGCATCGAGCAGTGTGGTCGTCTGCAGCCGGTTGCGACTCGCCCGGGGCCCGGTCTCTTCGACCACCCGGCCGGCGTCGATGGACGCCTGCACCGACGCCACGATCAGCTGGATACCGAGCTCAGCGACCCGACGGTCCCGGTAGTCGAGCACCTCGTCGAAGTTGTGCCCGGTGTCGATGTGCATGACCGGGAACGGGATCCGGGCCGGCCAGAACGCTTTCTCCGCCAGCCGGAGCATCACGGCCGAGTCCTTGCCGCCCGAGAACAGGAGCACTGGGTGCTCGAACTCGGCGGCCACCTCACGGAAGATGTGGATCGACTCGGACTCGAGCGCGTCGAGGTGAGACATCTGCGTCGCCATGGAGCCACCAACCCTACTTCCACCGACCCTCTACGCTTCCCCCTCGTACCGCCCTATCCACTTGATGCGTCGATGACCCTGCCCTCTGGAGGACCGTCATGACGGCCGTGATCGACTCCGATCAGCACCTCTACGAGCCCCGCACCCTGTGGCGGGACCACTGCGACCCCGCCGATCGCGATGACGCGATCCGCATCGAGGACGACGAGCTCGGGTACGCCTGGGTCACCTGGCGGGACCAGCGCCTCGGCATCGCCGACGTCCAGGCGCCGCACGAGACCGAGGCCATCGGCGCCCGCCGCCACCGACGTGAGGCCGGTGAACCCGCCGAGTACTCCTACGACGAGGCGCTCCCCGACGCGTTCTGGGACCCGACGGCGCGGGCGGCCCAGGTACGCACCATGGGGCTCGACGCCGCGATCTGCTTCCCGAATTTCGGACTCGGCTGGGAACGGAAGCTCAGCGGCTCGCTCCCTGCGCTCCTCTCGAACATGACCGCTTGGAACCGCTGGTGCGGCATCGTCGCCCACGACGGTGCGGGTGCCGTCCATCCCGTCGCCCACGTCACGCTGCGCGATCTTGATTGGCTCGACGGCCAGCTCAGCGCGCTCGCCGCAGCAGGCGTCCGCACCGCGATGATGGCGCCCGCGCTCGTCGACGGGAAGCCGCTCTCGCACCCCGATCTCGACCGCGCCTGGGCCTCGTTCGTGGCCCACGGCATCACACCGGTGTTCCACGTCGCCGACCAACCGCGTGTGTTCGAGCGTCAGTCCGGTGACCTGCTGATGGCGTGCTCCGACTATCCCCACTCCGAAGGGACGGACACGCCGCTCGAGGACTACGCCCGAGTCGGGAGTGAGCCCGGCGGGCCGACCGGACTCTTCGCCGCCAACGCCGAGTTCCTCCTCCGTCTCGACCCCGCGTGACCGACC
>JANOWV010000206.1:0-7309 GCA_031418075.1 Actinomycetes bacterium | reverse complement strand
GACTTCGTCCACGTCGCGCGGCCCTTTCAGAGGGTCGCGCCGCGGTTCCTGCGCGACCCCCACTGGCTCCGTCCGCTTGTCGACGACGCCGTACACCAGGCGGCAGCCGTCGCCCGCGCGCTCGAGGGCGTCTGCGCCGGGATCCCCCACGAATCCGAGCTGGTCATCGGCGCCCCGGTTCCTGCGTCCGACATGCAGCTCGATCGCGGTGCGGTGCGCTCGCGGGCGCGTGGACTCGTCGTCCCGATCGCCTTGTCCCACATGGTCGACGCCACCTGGTTCCCTGCGATCACCGGCGACCTCGAGATCGCACCCATCGGGCCGTCCCGCTCCGAGCTCGTCCTGAATGCCCGGTACCAGACACCCGAGATGCCTGATGCCCCAAGCCAGCAGGTCGTGCACCGCGTGGTCGAGACGGGCGTACGCGCCTTCCTCCAGCGCCTGGCCGCGGCCCTCGAGGACGAGCCAGCAGGATCGGCTCCTAGTCTGGACCGGTGATCGAGATCACCCGATACAAGCCCGGCTCGACCCGGCCCGAGCCCCGGACCATCGACGACCTCGCCGTCGACATCAGGGCCGACGACATCAGGGCCGTCGACAACAGGGCCGACGACACCAAGGCCACCGACGGCGTGGTGTGGATCGACTGCGAGGCGCCGACTGCCGACGAGCTCAGCGCCATCTTCGACGTGCTCCAGGTCAACGACTTCCTCCGCGAAGACCTCATGAAGGCCGGTCAGCGCACCAAGCTCGCGCGTTACGACGCGCATTCCCATGTCGCGGTCTACGACTGCGTCTTGCACGACGACGGTCTGCGCACGCGCGAGATCGATGTCGTGTTCGCGACGTCGTGGTTCCTCTCGATCCGCCAGGTTCCCGACGATGGCGATCCGGGCGCGTTCCCGATGGGCCACGTTCGACGGGTCCTCGAGCTCCAGCTCGAACGTCACGAGCACGCCCCGGTCGGGCTCTTGCTGTGGGCCCTCCTCGACACCGTCGTCGACCGGTACTTCGCCGTCACCGAGCAGGTGGATGATCGCCTCGACGACGCCGAAGAGGCGGTGCTCGCCGATGATCGGGGCGACGATTCGACGACGCCGCGGCCGATGCAGCTGTTCTCGCTCGGCAAGGCACTCGTGCGCTTTCGCCGCGCCGCGATCCCCTTGCGCGACGTCGTCGCCGAAGTCGTGCGCCGCGAGGTCCCGTACATCGATGATGCCGCGGTGGTGCACTTCCAGGATCTCTCCGATCACGTGCTCCGCGTCGGCGATTTCGTCGAGAGTCAGCGCGACGTGCTCACCAGCCTGCGCGACGCCGAGCTTGCACTCGCCTCCAATCGGATGAGCCTGGTGCAGCAGAAGATCGCGGCCTGGGGTGCGATCTTCCTCGTCGCGACGTTGATCAGCGGCGTGCTCGGGATGAACTTCCGGGACGCTCCGAACGTGTCGTGGGGTACCGGGTTCCTTGCGATCGGCGGAATCGCCCTCGTCCTGTGCGGCCCGATGTACCTCTACTTCAAGCGGAAGGACTGGGTCTGATGCTCCTCCACCGAGAACGCCACCGGTACACGCGCATCGGCTGGCTGCGCGCCGCCGTGCTCGGCGCGAACGACGGCATCGTGTCGACCGCGAGCCTCATGATCGGCGTCGCGACCTCGAACGGGACGAGCACCACGATCGCGGTCGCGGGGTTTGCCGGACTCGCTGCAGGAGCGATGTCCATGGCCGTCGGCGAGTACGTCTCGGTCAGCTCCCAGCGTGACACCGAGCTCGCCGACATCAGCAAGGAGAAGCGTGAGCTCGCTCGCACACCCGAGCTCGAGCTCAACGAGCTCACCCAGATCTACGTGGGTCGTGGCCTCGACCCCGACCTCGCTCGCCAGGTCGCCGTTCAGCTCCACGAGGTCGACCCGCTCGAAGCGCACCTCCGCGACGAGCTGGGGATGACCAAGGAGACGACCGCTCGGCCGTGGCAAGCAGCCTTCGTCTCGGCACTCAGCTTCACGCTCGGTGCCGCCGTGCCCCTCCTCTCCCTCCTGGTCTCCAACCACGACACGCGCATCGCACTGATCGCCGGCGCGTCGCTCGTCGTCCTCGCGATCACCGGTGGGGTCGGGGGCCGACTCGGCGGGGCCAAGGTCGGGCGCGCCGCCGGCCGGGTGTTGCTCGGCGGTGGCATCGCCATGGCCGCAACCGCGCTGGTGGGCGAGCTCGTGGGGACCGCGGTCTGACGCCCGACCTCAGGTCGCGGGCTGCTTGACCAGCCGTCCGCTGCGCCATCCGACCTCGAGCAGGAGGATCGCCGCGGTCGCGATGAGTGAGGCCCATCCCAGCACCCGGATCCCCGGGAGCCGCAAGGCGTAGAAGTCGCGGAGGGGGTCGATCACCAGGATCAAGGCGACGCTCGCCACCATCGCGCCAACGAGCACGCCCTTCCACCAGTTGAAGGGCCGCGCGAGCAGCACGAGCACCCAGAGACCGGCCGCAACCAACACGAGCGTCGCCGTCGTGCGTGCCTCCCGAATGGGCACGCTCTCCTCGAACCGGGCGACGCCGTACGTCGCGAGCGCGGCGCTCCCCGTGATCAGCCCGGCAGGGACGCAGAACCGCATCACCCGGGCGAGAAATCCGGGAACGTAGCGCTGCGCGTTCGGCGCGAGCGCGAGCACGAACCCCGGGACACCGATCGTGAACGTGCTGATGATCGTGAGGTGGCGGGGCAGGAACGGGTAGCGCCATCCGATGATCACGACCGCGATCGCGAGGAGGACGGCATACACCGTCTTCGTCACGAACAGGATCGCCGAACGCTCGATGTTCGCAATCACCCGTCGACCTTCGGCCACGACACCCGGCAACGTCGCGAACTTCCCGTCGAGGAGCACGAGCTGCGCGACCGCTCGCGTCGCGGCTGCACCAGAACCCATCGCGACGCCGATATCGGCGTCCTTCAGCGCGAGTGCGTCGTTCACTCCATCGCCGGTCATTGCCACCACGTGCCCACGGGACTGGAGCGCGCCGACCATCGCCCGCTTCTGCTGAGGCGTCACCCTCCCGAAGACCGATCGCTGCTCCAGGATGTCGGCGAGCGCGTCGGGGTCGTCGGGCAGCTCGCGCGCGTCCATCGGATCATCGCCGCCGGCGAGGCCGACCCGACGGGCCACCGCGCCCACCGTGCGCGGGTTGTCGCCCGAGATGACCTTGAGCGCGACGCCTTGCTCCTCGAAGTAACGCAACGTGTCGGCGGCATCGGGACGGACCTTCTCCTCGAGGAGCACCAGGGCGATCGACGTGAGGTCGCTTGGTAGCTCCTCTCCGGTGAGGTCGCCGTCGGTACGGGCGAGCAGCAGGACGCGTCGCCCCTCGCTCGCGAGCTCGTCGGCCCGGTGCCGGTCCGGGTCGTCGGCCCGGTCGGCCAGGACCATCTCGGGCGCGCCCACTACCCACGAGCCATGGTCGTCAAACTGCGCTGCGCTCCACTTACGGGCCGACGAGAACGGGACCGCGTCGCGCCGCTGCCACCCGGGCGCGGGGCACGCGGCGGCGATCGCGGCGAGGGTGGCGTTGCGGTTCGCGTCGTCGGCCAGGGCGCCGAGCGCGGCGCGAGTCTCGTCCTCTGCCCCATCAGGCGACCGATCGCGCGCGCCGGCGAGGAGCTCGATCGTGTCGAAGGCCACATCGCCCTCCGTGAGCGTGCCGGTCTTGTCGAGACACACGACGTCGACGCGTGCCAACCCTTCCACCGCGGGGAGCTCCTGGACGAGCACATTGCGTCGGGCGAGCGTCACCGCGGCGATGCCGAAGGCGAGGCTGGTGAGCAGGACCAACCCTTCGGGCACCATGCCCACGACTCCGGCGACGACCCCGACGAGGGCCTGCTCCACGTCGTTGTGCTGCAGCTGGCGCCACAGCAGCAGCCCAGAGACCGGGAACAGCGCGTACTGGATCCAGCGGAGCAACGTGTTGGTGCCCGCGACCAGCTCCGACTCCACGAGCTTGAAGCGGCGTGCTTCGGCAGCCAGCTTGCGCGCGTAGCCGTCGGCGCCGACGGCGGTCGCCTGGACGATCCCCGATCCGGCCACGACGAAGCTGCCCGACAGTGCGTCGGCGTCCGGCTCCTTGTGCACCGGGTCCGCCTCGCCGGTGAGCAGCGACTCGTCGATCTCGAGTCCGACCGACTCACGCACGACCGCATCCGCCGGAACCTGGTCGCCGGTGCGGAGCTCGAGCAGGTCGTCGAGGACCACCTGCTCGACTGCCACATCGAGGACTGCACCGTCGCGCACGACCCGGGCACGCGGGGCGTTCAGGACTGCGAGGTGGTCGAGGGTTCGTTTGGCCCGAACCTCCTGCGCGATCCCGATGAGGGCGTTGGCGACGAGGATGATGCCGAAGGTCGCGTCCTGGATCTGCCCGACGGTCAGGATGACCGCGAGCATCACGCCGAGGATCGCGTTGAAGCGGGTGAAGACGTTCGCCCGGAAGATCTCGACGTACGTGCGACTGGTGCGCTCACCGGCGTCGTTCGTGGCCCCGCGGGCGACGCGGTCGGCGACCTCGGCGGGAGTGAGGCCCGTGACCGCGGTCAGCACGCGGTCGGCCACGTCGGGAAACGTAGCCGAGGACGGCGCGCCGCTCGGGAACGTCACGGCCGCGTCGGATCCTGGCCCGAGAAGATGCGGTGCTGGCCCGGGAGCGGCAGGATCAGAGCGCCGGGACGAGCTCGATCTCGCCCGTGTCCTCGTCCTCGAGCAGCCGGTACCCGCAGCGCTCGGCGAGGAGCGACTGCCCTTCGTCGGGACCGCTCGCGATCAGCTCGTCGCCGGCGAGCAGCCGGGTGTGGCCGCGGGGGCGGTACACGTAGCGACCGGCTCGGCGGATCGCGAGCAGGTAGAAGCCGGTCTCCACCTCGATCCGGGCCTCGGCGAGGGCAACCCCGTCGAGCGCGGATCCAGCTCCGATGGGGACGCGTGCGATCACCTCGTCGGACTCCCCGAGGGCCATGCGCAGGATCGGGTGCATCTCCTCTTGTTCCTCGACGAGCCACACCATCTGCTGTGCGGCATCCCCGAGCTCCTCGGCGGCCGCTCCAAGGTGCAGCAGCCCACGCAGCGGCGACGGGTCGACCTCGTCGGCAGCGGAACGCAACACCCAGACCTCGAGTCGCTCCCGCATCTCGTCGAGTCGGTCCTCGAGGTGGTTGACCTCGGCCGCGAGGCTCTGGTCGTTGAAGAGGAGCGCGGAGTACGCCAGCCCGATGGCGACCTCGGAGATGTTCTTCATCTCGACGAGGACATCGACGGCGCGGTCGAGGTCGGTGATCGCCGGATCCTCGACGACGGTAGGTGGGCGCCACTCCGGTGCATACGCGAGCTCGCGCAGCTCACCGATGCCCTCGGCCGGCCCACGCAGGATCAACACGTCGTCGGGCAGGAGCGTCTCGTCGCCGTCGGGGTCGATGATCCATTCCTTGGTGCGCCGGATGGCGACGACCCGCATGCCGACCTCGACCGGGAGCACGACCTCGGCGAGGGAACGGTGGGACAGCGCCGACTCGTCTCGGATTCGGACGCGGTGCGACACCTCCTCCGCCGCGGCGAGATCGGCTACGAGCGCGGCGGGGATCCCGAGGCGATGGGTGACGATGCGCGAGATCGCGACGGCCGCGTTCGCCATGCGCTCGATCGCCGAGACGACGTGCAGGACACTCGACATCTGCTCGGCCTCGCGAGGGGCCCGGGCGGCGAGGACACACACCTCACGCATCTCGTGCACGAGGTCACTCTGACGCTCCTCGAGCTCGTGGACCTCGGACGCCATGTGCTCGTCGCCGAAGAACAGTGCGGCATAGGCGAGGTCGACCATCAGCTCCGACGTGTCCTTCGCCTCGGACAGCATCGCCTTGAGGTTGCGGGGGGATTTGTCGTCCATCAGCGCTTCATCAGACTGTGAGCTCCATCAGGAGAGACCAAGGATACCTAGGCACACCATCAACGACGCCGCTCCGAGGAAATCCGACGCCGACGACACGAGGGGAACACCATTGTTGTCGGGATCCCACCCGAGGCGATACGTGGCGATCGCAGCCGCGTATGCCACGACGCACGAGAGTGCCGTCGCGAGGACACCGGCCAGCAGCACGAGGCCGATCATCTGGAGCACTCCCGGGCTCGAGAGCACGACGAGCGCCGCGAGCACATCGGCCGCGAGTCCGAGCACGATGAAGATCGGGATCGCGACCGCGAACACCAGCATGATGTCCTCGCTCACCAGACGCAGCGACGCGCGCGACGGCGTGATGATGCCGAGGTGCAGCTTGGTGGCCACGCGCGCCGAGAGCATCCCTGCGAGCGAGCCGGAGAGCGACAGCAGCGGTGGGATCACCATCAGCAACGCGGGGTGGCGGTCGAACGTGTCCAGTCGTGACTGGATCGTGATCCCGGCGAAGGTGCTCACGGTCCCGGCCACGAGCAGGAAGGGGACGGACTCCGCCGCGATGCGCCGCAAGACGGGCAGGCGCGTGCGAAGGGCGGCGATCAGCCCCGCCGACGCCGTCGCGACGCACAACACCGCCACGACCGCGGGCACCCAGCGAGCGATGTCGCGCACGAGGAACGTCGCCAGGAACAGGCTCGGGAGTGTGACGAGGTCGCCGGCAGCGGTGACGATCGGAACGCTCACGTTGTCGACGTCCCACTCGTGACGCACGCCCAGTGCAGCCACCCCGACCGTGATCGCCATCACCACGACCGTCGGGATGAGTGCACCGATCACGGACACGACCACGAGGTCGCCCACACCGATCGACCCGCGGACCCCAAACGCTTCCGCTACCCCCTTGGCCACAACGGCGAGCAGGAGTGACAACCCAAGGGACAGCGCGACCGACGCAGCGAGGTTCTGCCCTACCTCCGTGTCGCGACGCCGCGAGAGCTGGAAGGTCCCGGTCGCGACCAGCGTGCCCAGCCGGCTGCCGAGCGCACCGAAGACGTTGCCGCGCAGCCCGACGGCTGCCGGAACGAGGACGAGGAGACCCGGGAGCTCGCCGAGCGTCCCGGTGATGGAACCGAGGATCAGCCCGGCGAGGAGTCCCGTTGCCGTGGCGAGCAGGTGCGCGACGAAGCCAGCTCGGACATCGGTCGGGTCCGCGCGCAGGAGCGCGAGGAACCGCCGCAGGACACGGTCGCGGCGCTGCATTGCTCGCTACTCGGAGGCTCGTTCATCGCTTCTGGCTCCATCGTCCCGACAAGGGTACTCCCCCGAACCCAGGTCACTCGGGGGACTGCTCGAACCAGTAGCCGGTCATGATC